>BLLT01000001.1 GCA_011958945.1 Lachnospiraceae bacterium
GAGGATGACCTGCGGTTCGGTCTGACAAAGGAGGAAACAGAGGAATACAGCGGCGGGAAGTACGATTACAGGCAGATGTGCGTGTATTCCCGGTGCCTGCGCAACGGCTACAACGAGGAGGAAAAGGCTGCAATCTTAAAAGAGGGGTTAAACGGAGACCAGATGGCGGTGGCACTGGAGTTTTATGAAAAAGGCGTCCCAATGAATACCATAACCGAAGTGCTTTCCAGTGCGGAAAATACGGCATATGCCATGAAACGCCTTTTCTCACAGGTGCTTAGAAAGATCAGGGAGGCGGAACCTGTAAGCGGGCAGGATACGGCATATGCAAAGGAGCTTATGGAGCAGATCCGTGAGGTTGTCGAGAAGATTTCCTGTCAGGAAAAACGCTATGATGCCTTAAATGAGAAGCTGAAAGAGATTGGTACAGCGGGGCAGGACGTGCAGGTGCAGAGCAATCTTATCGCACAGCTTTCCGAAAAGGACAAAATGCTGGAAAAACAGCAGAATGAACTGAATGAGGCAAGGGTGCAGATTGCAAAGCTGCATGGTGAGATAGAAGCAGTAAGAAAGGAGCGGAAAGCATTGGAGGAACAGGTAAAAAATGCAGTCAGTGCGGAGCCGGATACGGTGGTAGAAAACAAAGAGCCGGAAAAGGAAAAGAAGCAGAAACGGGGAACGCAGGCGGGAGTAAGTGCGTCTGGTATGACAGAATCGGCACTCTATCCCGGAATTGAATACCATGCTGCGGTTGTGGACAAGGACGGCAATATTATCCGCTTTGTCCCGGTGGAGCGCATGGAGCGGAAAGACAGGGGGAGCGTGATGAGTTCCATGTTCTCACGGCTTTTATTTAAGAAGAAAACGGACATTGTGAAGCTGCTTGCGGAAAAAGACTTATCCCCGGAACAGCTTGTGCAGGTGCGGAGCGCCATTGAGAAAGGGCTGTCAGAGAAGCAGTTGCTTGTGCTGATAAACAATAAAATCCCGGCAGGGCAGATGGAGGAGATCATAAACATTGCAGTCTATGAAAACAGGATGAAGGAGGGGCAGTAATGGGACTGGTTGCAGTAACGGAAACGGCGCAGATGTTCCGGCAGAAAAATATTGTCCTGACAGAGAGGGACAAGGAATTTGTGGTACAGTTTGCTTTCCGGACAAATGACAGGGAACTTACAAACAAGCTGATTGATGAGCTTACGGAGAAAGGCGCAGACAGGGATGCCGTATGCAGGAAATATCAGGCACTTACTGGTTTTGCGCCGGACTGGATACTGAGGATAGAAAACCTGCTCGTATCGCTTGAAATGTACCGTGTGCAGGAAGAACAGGCAGTAAAGACCTTATCGGAACTTCTGTCTGCCTGCGGCATTTCCATGAGCGAGGATGAAATCAGGCGGACGGATACCGCACAGATGCAGGAGCGGGTTAAAAAAGAGGCAAGTTTATAGGAGGTGCAGTATATGAACTTCACGTTGCATGATGATTATATCGTAATAGTTACGCTGCCCACGGACAGTAAACAGATAGAAATGGGGATACACCAGAAGAACGGCAGCTTTGCCACATGGGAGGTTGCAGACGGGAATTATCAGCAGACACATTATTTTTCAGACAGGGACAGTGCAACCGAAGATCTGTGTAGTCGCACACTGGATGAACTGCGTCTGAAAAAGCAGGTACAGAAAAAAGAACAGGAAAGGGGGAGATAGTATGGCGGAAGAGATACAGGAAGCGGTCCAGATTATCCGTGTCGGCTATGATGGGATAGAGATTGCGATGAAAGTCTGCGGCGGCACGATTGAGGGAATGAAAAAGGCGATTGATTTCTTGATTGCGGTCATGGACCATGAAAAAACGATGGGAAAGACAGATATGCGCAGGCTCCTTATGAAAGGCGGGGACTTACAGGTGTTCCAGTTCCCAACGGAAGACATGAAGAAAGTCGAGAAGATGGCAAAAAAATACGGACTTCTTTATTCCGTGCTGCCCGACATCAATAAAAAGGACGGCATGAGCGAGATCATCTTCCACACGGAAGCGGTTCCACGGGTAAACATGATGATACAGAAACTGAAATCCGGCAGGATTGCCACGTTTGACGATTACCTGAAAAATGGGGATGAAAAGGAAATGGATAAGGTGCTTTCCTTCCTGAAAGGGCAGAAAAAGGGAAACGAAAACCTCCACACTGAGGAAGCGGCAAGGGCAGGGGAAGCGCTTGACGGGCTGATTGAGAAAGTCGGCAGCTATGCGATGGAGAAAAAGAGCATCAGTGTGGAGGAAGTAAAGGAAAATTTCAGCCTTGAAAACGAACAGGCGGAAAAGGTAGTGGGGCAGCTTGAGCGGATCGGCGTCCTTTCCAAAGAGGAAGGCGGGCAGCGCCGAGTCATTATGGATAAGGATATGTTCCTGAACCGCATGAAAGGATACCGGGAGCTTGCGCAGCGTATGCAGGCAGTAGCCGCCGCACAAAATCCTGACCTTACTGACATTACCATTACAAAGAAACTGATAACGGAGGAAAATGACCATGCCGTAAAGACAAGGATACCGGGAACATGGGGTGAGGATGCAAGGTATGTCTGGATCAGCAAGGACAAGGCAATGGAAATCCATGATGGAAAGACAATCCTGACTTTCCTTGACCGTAACAAGGAGTACAAGATTTATTCGGCGGACAACCGTGTGGTCGCAACCATGAAGGGAAAAGACCTGTATGAAGGTCATTATGACAGGGTAAGTGCGGAAGTACGGAAACGGTATGCGGACATGGAGCGGAAGGCGAAGGAAAAAGAGAATATGCGGAAGAAAAAGCCTGCACCGAAAAAAGCGCCTGCGCCGAAAAAGAGGTAGCGCCTATGGTACAGAACAAGAAAAAAGTGTCTTTGTGGTTCATCGTGGCGGGGGCGCTGCTCAGTGCCTATGCGGGGTATCTCTTAAATGGGGCATGGGAGCCGGGAATGGAAATGAACGCCTTTCTGGAGTCCTTCAACCGTGTGTGCGCCGAACCATTTGCAAATTATTATAACGAAACAACCCTAAAAGCGGTAGTGATAGCCTTAATCGTCTATGCTACCGCCCTTTTAATGTACGTCACAAGCCAGCGGAACTTCATGCCGGGAAAGGAATTTGGAACGGCAAGGTTTGAATCACCGAAGATGGCAAACAAGATACTTGCGGATAAAGACGAGAATTTCAACCGCATTTTGAGCCAGAACGTGAAAATGTCGCTGAATTTCAGGCGGCTGAAGCTCAACGGGAACATTCTGATATGCGGCGGTTCCGGTGCGGGAAAGACCTTTTATGAGGTAAAGCCGAACCTGATGCAGATGCCGCATAACTGTTCCTTTATCTGTACCGATCCCAAAGGGGAAATCCTGCGGAGCTGCGGGGAGATGTTAAGGAATAACGGATACAGCGTAAAGGTCATAAACCTCTTGGAAATGGAAAAATCGGACTGTTACAACCCCTTTTCCTATATCCGTGAGGAAACGGACGTTGTGAAGCTGATCACGAACCTTATCAGCAATACCACGCCAAAGGGCGCAACTCCTTCTGATCCCTTTTGGGAGAAGGCGGAGGGGCTGTTCTTACAGGCAATCTTCTATTATGTGTGGCTGGAAGAGCCGCCCGCAAGGAGGAACTTTGAGACAGTCCTGCAGCTTCTTGGTGAAGCGGAAGTGACGGAACAGAACAAACCGTCAAGGCTGGACGTGCGCATGAAATTCCTTGAGGAAACATCAAAGCTCGGTGCGGCACACCCTGCGGTGAAACAGTACAACAAGTGTATGCGTGGTGCGGGCGATACCGTCCGTTCCATTATCATCAGCGCCAACTCCCGGCTTGCGTTTCTGGAAAACAAGCAGGTGTTAAGGCTTCTGTCAAGAGATGATTTAGAACTTGCGGAACTTGGGATCGGCGTGAACGGGGACGGGGAGACGAAAACGGCGCTGTTCTGTGTCATACCGGATTCCGACAAGTCCTACAACTTTATCATCGGAATGCTTTACACGCAGATTTTTCAGGAGCTTTACTATCAGGCGGATTTCAACTGCGGCGGGCGGCTCCCGATCCATGTCACCTTCATGCTTGACGAGTTTGCAAATGTCGCACTGCCGGATGATTACTGCTCCCTTTTGTCAACCATGCGGTCCAGGGAGATTTCCAGCATCATCATTATCCAGAACTTCGCCCAGTTAAAGGCGCTTTTCAAGGATACTTGGGAAACCATACCCGGCAACTGCGACACGTTCATCTATCTCGGCGGCAATGAGCAGAGTACGCACAAATATGTCTCGGAACTGCTCGGCAAAGGCACGATTGACAAGAAATCAAGCGGTGAGACAAAGGGCAGGCAGGGGAGTTCCTCACGCAATTACGATGTGCTTGGCAGGGAGCTTTTCACGCCGGACGAAGTGCGGAAACTGGACAACAAGAAATGCATTATCTTTATCCGTGGCTTTGATCCGATCATGGACAGTAAGTTCATACCGTTCGGGCATCCGGCATTTGACCAGACCGCAGATGGTAAAGGAAAACCGTATGTCCATGTTCCGGGAAGCAGCGGGGGCGGGCAGGCGCAGCCTTTCCAACTGCTGACGCCAAAGGCGCTTTCCTATTATGAGGAACTGAAAAAGAAAGGCGAAAATGTCTATATCGACAAAATCGACTATAAGGACTTTGAACTTCTCACGGATGCCGGCATGAAGAAACGCTTCATCAGCATAGAGGAACAGGAACAGAAGGAACAGCTTTACAGGGAGCAGGACAATGAACTTATGTATGCACAGGAGGAAGAACCTGAAAGTGAACCGGCGCAGGAGGAGACGGAACCGGAACGGGCAGCGGACAAAGAGGATAAACCGGAAGCCGGAGGGCGCAGTCTTGAAGGCGAAGACACCATTATGAACCGTATGGCGCAGTGGAAGTATTCCAAAGAGCAGAAAGACGAGTTGCACAGGATGATTGCGCTCGGTATGCCCACAAAGACCATACTGGCGGTATTTTACCCGGAAACGGATGTCATAAAGATGCGTGAGATCAGAAAGACATTCCAGACTGTGCGGCATTCAGAAAATTAGGGGCAGTTCCCAATGGAAAGGCGGTGGTTAAAGCAGAAACGCATCGGGGAAAGCCCGATCTGACAGTATTCCGGGGGAAACCCCGTTCAGATAGAGCAGCAGACAACAAATAAAACAATCAAAAATCAAAATAAAAAAGGAGATCATTATTATGCGTAGAACAGAGAATGTTACAGGAACAAAGGTAGCAGCAGAGGTAAAGGCAGGAAGGGGCGGATTGTCAAGAGTAAAAAAGACAGTGGCGGCAGCTTGCGGTGCAGCATATCTTGCGGTCAATGGACTGCCTATGACGGTGTTTGCATCAGGTGCGGGAACAACCGCAATCACACAGCCCCTTGACAACTTAAAGACGCTTGTGATTGCGGTCATCGGTGCGGTGGGTGTGATTATCCTTGCAAAGAATGTCATGGAGTTTGCACAGGCATACCAGCAGCAGGATTCCTCAACCATGAACTCGGCATTAAAGGGTATTGTAGCCGGGGTTATGATGGCGGGCATTTCCACTGTACTTACTTTTCTCGGTTTCTAAGAAAAAGCAGCAGCCGGGGAGGGCGGGGACAGCCTGCCCTTCCCTGAAAAGGAAAGAGGTGAGGATTAAGTGGATATTTTCAAGTTAGGGGATAAGATACTGGCTCTTCTGGAAATGGTGTTCGGGTTCTGGAACAATCAGGTCAGCCTTGTGTTTGCCCTGTTGGGGCAGTCCCCGGTAAGTTTTAAAGGCGGAGGTCCGTGGGGACTTGTGGAAAGCGTGGAACCGATTTTCGTGGCAGTGGGTTCCTCCCTTGTGGTGCTGTTCTTCGTGATCGGGTTCTGCTCGGAAAGCGTGGACGTGCGTGAGGAAATGCGCTTTGAAGTAATCCTGCGTATGCTGATAAGGCTTGGACTTTCAGAATGGCTCGTGGCAAACAATGTCACAATCATGAAGGCATTTTTTAATACAGTCGGGAACCTTGTGAACGCACTGTCGGCGGGCGGCTACACCACGCTTACCATTGACAGTGCACAGGCAGACGTCATAAAGGATCTTGGTTTCGGCGAGGGGCTTATCATGCTGATACTGGCAGCGCTGCTTAGCGTCATTGTCATTATCTGTGGCTTTTTTATGATATACACGGTGTACTTCCGGTTTTTAAAGATCATGGTCATCGTGCCGATTGGCTCCATTGCCTTTTCCACGCTGGCAGGCAACCGGAACGTGGCGAACACGGCAAGCTCTTACGCCAAATATTTCCTGTCCGTGGTCTTTGAGGCAGTCACGATGGCGCTTGCGATCATGCTGTGCAATGCCTTCATCAGTGCGGGGCTTCCGTCCTTTACGGGCAGTTACGCAGACTGGGCAAAAACGCTCATTTACCTGTGTGAGATGACCTTTACGATTGCCCTTACCGTAGGAAGCGTGAAAGGTGCGCAGTCGCTTACAAGCAAGGCATTAGGATTATAGGAGGGCTGTATGGAAATAAGACCATTGACACAGGCAGAACAAAAGTATGCCTATGAACAGAGTATGCAGATCAGTATGCAGACAGGAAGCATTGGCGTCATGCATGGGGGTTATAAGAGTGACAGGGAATTTTATTCCAGATTCCATGACTTAAATGAACGGTGGAAAACAGGGGAATTTGAGGAAGGACTGGAAAACTTCCTGAATATCGTGAGTTCCGACAAAGACGGGTTTATGCGGAATCTGGATACGATGCGGGAATATACATCCTGTCATCCGCAGAACGCATTTCCGGGGAAAGACGGAATGGAGTACGGTTTCCGTGCAGATACGGAAAAGTATGCTTATGTGATGCGCTGTAACCCTGCAAAAGAAAATGATAATGTTGAAATCCACTGTTATGTGAAGGAATGGCTGGATCACCATATCAGGGAGGCAGAGAAAGGCATCCGGTTCATTGACAGCAGGTATAGAGAACTTTTCCATATTGCAGACGGCGAAAAAATAGTGATTACAGATACAAGGAGAGAAAAAACAGAGTATGTCTGCCGCTATATTGATGAATACCATACGGAAGTCGGCAGCCATCTGTACCATATCTGCCAGTTTGCAGAAATCATGGAGCGGAATGGCTCGGAATATGCACCAGTGGAACCGGAACCAGTACAGACGGAGGAAAAAGAACAGGGGCAGGAAGAAAAAAAGGAAGGGACACTGGAACTGAAAACCCGGTTTGGGACTACGGAGAATGTAACGCTGACAGTCAACACCTATGTAGACAACAACAGCCTTTATGTAGGAATGACAACAATGGGGGACGGGTTCCCGGAACCTTACGGCGATGTGACGGTAAACCTGCTTACTTCTGTGCCGCCTTACTGTGCCTTTGTGGATACCAACAATATGCCGGAGCTTGAGAACTTCCTTGTAAAAAACGGGATTGCGGAGTTTACCGGGATGATGCAACAGAGCGGCTATTGTAGTTATCCTCTTTATCTGTTCAGTGGGGAAAAGATGCGTGGACTCTGCCCGGACGGAATGGCAGCATATGAGCAGGTAAACGGACTGGACAAGAAACAGGAGAGGAAAGAAGTGAGCAGATAAGAGCAGACAGGAGGTGTAAAGATGGTAATTGAAATCAACAAGGATATAGACCGTTATAAGGAATCGGTTGTCATGGGGCTGACGGCAAAACAGCTTATCTTCTCTGTGGCATCGGTTGCGGCGGGCGGCGGGATCGTGCTGCTGTTGTACCGCTATATCGGTCTTACCCCCAGTGTGTATGTGGCAATCCCGGTTGCCGCCCCGATAGCACTTGGAGGGTTCTATTCATTCAACGGAATGGGGTTTTACGAGTATATGGGAAGAAAGATGCGTATGCTCTTTGCCAACCGCCCGCTTGCCTATTCGTCTACCGAAGGGGAGGAAACAATCCGTGAGATCCGCATGGAAGAAGAAGCGGGGAAAAAGACGGATAAAAAGAAAGGCGCAGATAAAGGCAGCGGGAAAAAGAAAAGCAACAAAAAGAATAAGAAAGGCAGGAAATGAGAGTGAAAAAGAAAACAGTGAAAGCAGTAGCAGGGATCATCGCAGTTGTAGTGACAGCCGTTATCGGCATGGTCATTTACAGGGCAAAGCATTAAGGGAACGCATAAAAAAGGAAAGGAGGCAGGCACATGAAAAAGAGGACAGGGAAAATCGTGGCAGTTGTTGCAGTCATCGCAGCCGCAGTCGGCGTGATCGTGTACAGAATCAGGCATTAGGAGGAAATCCATTGATTAAAAGTATGGGGGAAATGCTGGCAGCCGGGTGGTCTGATGGAATGAACATTCTGGAAGAGATAAGCCGGGAACTGGCAGAGAGACTGGTCAACAACAGACAGCCGTTTGTTCTGGTCCATGTGGAAAGCGATGGGGATGTGAGTTTTGAAGGGATTGCAGAATATGACTCTTCTGAACTCATACTGAACCTGTCAGACAGGTATGGGACACTCACGGAAGAAATGAAGGATATGGGCATAGACGATGTATTCTATCATGACGATTTTGCTAATGACGGAGGTCTTGTTTATCTGGAAGAGGGTACGGAGCTTACCCTGTATGAACAGGTTGACAATGAGGTAAATTTATCCGCTTTCCATTGTTATCTGTGTTCGGGGAAGAATATGGGAGATGTGTCAAAACTTCCTGCCGGAAGCTATCTCATGATTGATTGTGGCGAAACCATGCGCAAGGTCAGGGAACAGCTAAAGGAGGAGCGGGAGAAACAGCAGCGTACAGAACAGCGGTAAAAAGTAACTATAAATGGAATAACTGACCTTTATTGGTCGGAAAGTTCCGGTATCATGCAGCCGGGACTTTCCGGCTGCAATGCCTTATGGCAATGCTGAAAACAGCATAGAAAGGAAGGTCGGATTTGGGATTATTCGCAGACGGATTCAGGGAGCTGAAAAAAGCAAGTGAACCGCTTTACAAGGCGCCAAAATCCATACAACAGACTATTGAGATCATGAAGGTGGCGGAAAACGGCATTTTTGAGGTGGCAAAAAACCGCTTTTCCAAGTGTTACCGTTTTCAGGACATCAATTACACCACTACAAATGAGACAGAGCAGATTGACATTTTTGAGAGGTACTGCAAGTTTTTAAATTCTCTGGATGTGAGTTTCAAGATTACAATCAACAATAAAAACAAGGACATGGAGCAGGTCAGGGACTATGTATTCTTACAGCGGAAGGATGACGGCTATGACGGTTTCCGCAGTATTTACAATAACATCATGGAACAGAAGATCCATGAGGGCAGGCAGGGGATTGAGCAGGAGCGCTACCTTACCATTACCATTGAGCGAAAAAACTTTGAAGAAGCAAAGGCGCAGTTTGCAACCATTGAGGCATCGGTGCATAAGGCGTTTGGGGAGCTTGGCGCAGAGATTGTGCCGCTGTCCGGCAATGAGAGGATCAAAGTGCTGTATGACTATTACCATCTGGGTGACGAAAACAGCTTTGACTTTGACATCAGGGAGGCAAGGAAAGTCGGGGCAGACTTCCGCAATGACCTGTGCAACGGCATGATACAGTTTTACCCTGATTATTTCAAGGATGAAAAGAAAGTTTGCCGTGCATTGTTCATCAAGAAATACCCGTCCAGTCTTTCAGACCGCTTTTTAAATGAGATCACAAGCCTTCCAGTACATTCAATCACAAGCATTGATGTTGTTCCTATCCCAAAGGATATGACAACGAAGGTCCTGCAGAAGAAATACCTCGGCATTGAATCGGACATCATCAAGCAGCAGCGTGTGAGGAACAAGAACAACGATTTTTCATCGGAAATCTCATACAACAAGCGGATTGAGAAGAAAGAGATTGAGGAAATCATGGACGATGTAAGGGAAAATGACCAGTGCCTTTATTATGTGTCCGTAACAATTATCCTTATGGCAGATACGAAAGAGGAACTTGACAGCATGACGGAGACGGTGGAAACCATAGGCAAGCGCAACTCCGTAACGATAGAGGAACATTATCTGAAGCAGAGAGAGTCCTTAAATACCGCACTGCCGATTGGTGTAAGACAGGTGGAAACCATGCGTACCATGCTGACACAGAGCCTTGCGGTGCTTATGCCGTTCAACGTGCAGGAACTGAACGACAAACAGGGCTGTTATTACGGCATCAATCAGGTGTCAAAGAACATCAATATCGGCAACCGCAAAAAGCTGATTAACGGCAACGGCTTTGTGTTCGGTGTTCCCGGTTCGGGCAAGTCGTTCTTCTGTAAAATGGAAATGGGCAATGTGTTCTTATCCGGCAATGATGAGATTATCGTCATTGATCCGATGAATGAATACTTTGACATTGCAGAGACTTACGGCGGAACAGTGGTAAATATGTCAACCTATACGGATAACTATGTCAATCCGCTTGACATGGATGTATGGAGTCTTGACCTTAACGACAGCAAGGGCATGATAAGGGAAAAAGGCGAATTTATGCTCGGACTGTGTGAACAGTGCATGGGGGAAAGCCTTAATTCAAGGCAGAAGTCTATTATTGACCGCTGTGTGCGCAAACTCTACATTGAGATAGCAAGGAACAGGGAAAAATATGTGCCGATCATGTCCGATTTCTATGAAATACTGATGAACCAGCCGGAGGACGAGGCAAAGGATATAGCGTTGTCACTGGAACTGTTTGTCAACGGTTCGCTGAATATCTTCAATCATCAGACGAATGTGGACGTGGATAACCGCTTTACGGTGTACGGAATCCGTGATCTGGGTACGGAACTTTCGCCTATCACAATGCTTGTAATGATGGAGAGCATACAGAACCGTATCATTGCAAACGGCAAGAGGGGCATTGCAACATGGCTCTATATTGACGAGTTCCATGTGCTGTTAAATTCGGAGTATTCCGCTAAGTATTTACAGCAGTTATGGAAGAAAGTAAGAAAACAGGGCGGCTTGTGTACCGGGATTACGCAGAATGTCGTTGACCTGCTGCAAAATTATACGGCAACAACCATGCTTGCCAACTCGGAGTTTGTGGCACTCTTAAAACAGGCGAATACGGACAGTTCACGCATGGCGGAGGTCATTGGCGTGTCAGAAGCGCAGCTTCGGTTTGTAACCAACTCGTCAAGCGGTATGGGGCTTATGAAGTGCGGAAATGTGGTAATCCCCTTTGACAATACCATTGAGAAGGGGACAGACCTCTACAATCTGTATAATACTAATATCCATGAGAAAATTGCAATGGAGAAGAAAAAGAATGGTGAACTGCAATAGATAGTCACACTTTGACAATACAGGGTTAAGGACAGGGCTTGTGGCTCTGTCCTTGCAGATTGGAGGCTGTTATGAATATTACGGATATAATCCTTGTGACGGAAAACCGCAAAGGGAGCGAGACAAATTCAATTATGGATTTACTTGATTTCATTGATTTTGCAGAGAAAGAGAGCTGGCTGTCATTGAAAGAACTTGCGGAGGATATGGCGGCACTTGGAATAACGTGCGGGGGAAAAGAAAAGTGGATGGAGAGTTGTTTTGCGGAGAACACAACACTTTTTGCAAGGTACTGTGCAGATGAAAAGCAACTGGAAACATTTTTGCAGGGAGGCTATAACACGGATAAGGAATGGAAATTTGATGAACAGAGATGTTCCGAAAATTGTCTTGACTTCCTGAAAGAGTTGGGTATCAGCACGGATAAAAGGTCAGGGCAGGATCATGGAACGCATGGGCAGATGAAGAAACTGGACGAACACCATTCCCGTCTGCAAAAACAGTTCAATCTTTTCTATACGCTGTCCCAGAATGAGCTTGCAACCGACAGTATTAAAAATGAAGCGATAAAGGCAATGTATGAAGAATTTGGAACAGGCAGGCGGGAAGTATTCCAGAAAAATCTTGAGAGCGGAAAGTACGATTCGGGCTTTGCCCATGAGGAAAAGCAGAAGAGGGCAAGGTAATATGACAGCATTTGCGGCATCTAAGCCATATGGTTTAGGTGCTGTTTTTTTGCCCTGAAACGGAGGTGGTGCAGATTGAACATCAAAAAAGTGGATGACAAGCCAATGGTGATCCACACAAAGGAAAAGCCTAAAGTCCATGTAAAGGGAGCGCCTGCAACAAAAATCAAGGGCAGGAATATCCTTACCGTACAGCACGGTCCGAAGATTGCCGGAAGTACGGCAGAGAAAAGAGTGGCGGCAGACGGGAAGATAAAGTTAAAAAGGAGTTCTCTCAATGTCACAGATAAAAGGAAAACGGTGCAGACAAAAACAGCTACTGACGGCATGGAATATAGGGGCAGAAACGGCGGAAGCGCACAGGGCAGAGACGGGGACAGGAACACGCAGGGCAGACAGGGAAAAGAACAGGAAGTGCGGCAGTCCGTGAACAAAGAAAACCGTATGTATGCCCAGTACCGTATAGCGAAAGCAGAAAAAGAGGCGGCAATTAAAAAGAAGTCTGCACTTCCTTCCGGTATTGCTTCCGTGGCGGCTAGGACTGCATTAGATGAAATGGAAGGCGGTAACGAAGTCCATGATGCATACATGACAGCTTACACGCTGGCAAAGCCTGCCACAAGCGCCGTGGATGCGGGCAGGAATCTTTACCGTTCAAAGGCGGCAAAAACAAAACAGGATAAAATCAGGAAAAAACAGTTAAAAAGCTGTATCAAGGAAAAGGCGGTAAAGGAAAGTGCGGTAAAGACAGCAAGGAAAACCGCACAGGCAGCGGCAAAGGAAACGGCAAAAGAGACAGGGAAGAAAGCGGCGAAAGAAACGACAAAAGCTGCGGCAAAGACGGCAGCAGCAACGGCAGGAACAGGGGTAGGCGGTGTACTTGCCGGAATTGCGGCAGGCGAAGCCGTAGGGATCGCTATGGATAAGCGTGATGTGAAAAATTCCACAAGAAACCGCATGATAAAGCTGTTTGTGGCAAAGCTGCGGCAGGAAGATAATCAGGACAGCTTAGGAAAAGCCTTAAAGGATATTGTCCTGATGCGCTTTTCCATGATGGCAAAGTATATCGTGCGGTATGTGGGGCTGTTCCTGCTTGCGCTGTTTGCGGTAGTGGCGCTCATCGCACTCCCGATCATTGCGGTCATAGCAGTTATTTACAATTCGCCGTTTGCGGTATTCTTCCCGTCCATATCATCGGGGGAGACGACACAGGAAGTCTTATCGGCATATGTGTCGGAATTTAACGATGAGGTCAATGCGGAACTTGCAGACTATTCAGGGTATGACACAAGCGAGAAAATCTACGTCAATTTTGAAGGCTCCGGCACACCGGACAATTTCTGCGACATACTCATGGTCTACATGGTAAAGTACGGGGACGGCGACACGGCAACGGATATGACGGATAAGGCAAAGCAGAACTTAAAAGCCGTCTTTGACGATATGTGCAGCTACACCATTACCAGCAGGACAGACACGGAAACCGATGATGAGGGCAATACGACAACCACGACTGTCAAAGAGGTTAATGTGGAACTGAAAACGTGTTATGACATGATTTCCGTCTATGGGTTCAATGCGGAAGAACAGGAAATGCTTGCCGATCTGATGAAGCCGGAATATCTTGCAATGATCGGCTACACTGGCGGGGGCGGCGATCCGGGGGAAACGGTTTCGCCTGAACAGTATCAGGCAATCGTGGATGCCATTTCTGACGAAAACGGAAGGAAGGTCGTGGCGTTTGCTCTGTCAAAGGTAGGATACCCGTACAGTCAGGCATACCGTGACAGCGGGAACTATTACGATTGCAGCTCCCTAGCCTACTATGCATGGCGCAGTGCGGGGGTAAGCATCATGTATGAGGGTTCCAATACGGCGGCAAGTGAGGGGAAATACTGCTATGACAACAACCTGCTTGTGAACTATGACGAGATGCAGCCGGGGGACCTGATATTTTACAGTTATGACAGGAACGGGCGCTTTATGAACATTACGCATGTGGCGATTTATGTTGGCAATGGAAAGGTAGTTGAGGCGGCAAATGCACGGCTTGGGGTAGTATACAGACCAGTGCAGGGGCGTTCTTCCATTGTATTCATAGGCAGACCGAGATAGGCGGTGTGTATGGCAAAGAAGAAAGAGAAAGAAAACCTTATGGAAGAACTGGCAAAATCCTTTGAACGGTGGGAATATTTGCGGGATCATGGCGGCAGCGATCCCTTTTATGCAGACGGTGGCAGCATGAACCTTGTGAGAAACCACATCATGTATCATAAACAGAAGATGGTGGAACAGTATGGCTCGGATTATGAAAAATACCCGGAAATTTTCTACCGGGAAGTGCCGCCGAAAGTACATGATGATTATATGGCAAGGGCGGGGGAGATAAAGAACGGTGCGGCGCAGGCGCTGGAATATTATCTGTCTGATCCCAATTTCCATTATCTCCTTGCAAATAAGGATATGCTGACAGAGAAAGAGGCAAAGCAGATAAGCCTTTATAACGTGCTTGGGTATGCCTCCGGGCTTGCGAGAGCCATAAAGGATGGGGATTTGATTGCAATGCGCCGTCATGCGGGCAGACCGGAGGGTTATCTGGAGTCCTTTGCCCAGTGTGCCACACGGATGATGAAAGTAATAGATAGTAAGAAAAAAGAGCCGGAACAGGTACAGGGAAGCGGACAGCTTTCTTTGTTCCAGTTTGGCATGGAGACAGGGCAGTGCCGATAGGTGCTGCCTTTTGTGCGGATATAAGGAGGGAACATGAAGTTAGAGGATATGATTTTGGTGGTGGAAAACCGGAAAGGGACGGAAAACAATTTTTTACTGGACCTGACGGATTATATGGGGGATGTATTAGGGCTGTGGGATGATGGTTATGTAGTGGAGAATATTGCCGGAAGAATAAGCGAACTGTATGGAACAAAAAAGGAAAAGGCAGACTGGAGCGATCTGTATATTGCGGCAAACAAGAGTATCCATGCATCATTCTGCAGGAGCGAATCGCAGTTAAGGGGGTTTCTTGCGGGACATTTCAATGACGGCGAATGGTCGTTTGATACGGAACGCTGCTCTAAGGACTGTCTTGATGTCCTGCGGATATATAACATGCAGCCGGACGGAAAGCAGGTGTTCCCGTACCTGCACTATGAGCGTGTAGAGCATACTTTCCATGCCGGGGAGGTGCTTCGCAACATGAATGGGAGCGATTACCGTGTGCTTGCGGCATTAAGCCCCCAAAACCTGCTGTTAATGAGCGAGCCGGACGGACAGATCATAGTAGGGAGAGGCGTAAACCTTTATGAGAGATACCCCAAAGGGGAACGTCCTGACAGCGACAGCGTGGTTACGGGCATAGAGTGGGATCACGGCGTTTATCTTGGAAATGACATTACAAGGATTGACTTTGACATTCTGAAACAGGAATACGGGGAGCCTGACAGGGCAGAGAATGTCTCAGACCTGCGGAATGTGGTACGGCGGGATTTCTGGATGCAGAAGAACGTGGAACAGAAAGAGCGGATGCCGCACAGGGTAAGAAATGCAGCAAGGGACTGTCTGGAAAATACTTTTGGGACAAGTGAGCCGGAGGTATTCGACAAGATGCTCGACAAGGGAATATATGACGGAATGTACCATGCAAAGGAAGAACAGAAACAAATATCAGGGCAGCAACGCTAAAAAAGGGGGAAAATCATATGGAAAGAATGGCAGGAAAAGAAACGGTTAAGAACATGGAGCATCTGGTAAAGCTGCTGCATAAGGAGTGGGAGCGTTCCGGCAGGACAAAGGCAGAGGTGTCCATAGACATCACGGACAAAAAGGAAGTCGGGGCAAAACTTACGGCGGAGATTCAGGAAAGGCAGGAGCAGCTTGAAGCGGTGGAAACGGACTTTAAGGAGTGCATGGAGCTTTCCAGAGAGAATTTCGTACTCCTGCGCCTTGCAAGGAAGATAAAGAAAGCAGCGGACAGGGCAGAGCGCCGGGAAGAGTCTGTTTCCTTTACCGTGGAAATGGATAAGGAAGAATATAAGCTGTTTTCCACGCTGATCAGGGTACAGGAGGCATAGGGCATATTGGGAAAGAAATATAACATCATTTATGCCGATCCCCCGTGGCAGTATAAAGTGTATTCCAAAAAGGGGGAAGGGCGAAGTGCAGAAAACCATTACCATACAATGAACATTGAGGATATAAAGTCACTGCCTGTTGAAAGGATAGCCGATGACGACTGTATCCTTTTTTTATGGATTACTTTCCCCTGTCTGCTGGAAGGAATCTCTGTCATGGAGGCATGGGGGTTTACCTATAAGACCTGCGGGTTCAACTGGGTAAAACGGAATAAAAAAGCTGATACATTCTTTATGGGACTCGGATTCTGGACACGCTCCAATTCGGAAATCTGTATTCTTGGAACAAAGGGCAGACCAAAGAGGGTATCAAAAGCTGTTCCGCAGGTGTGTGACGCACGGATCATGGAACACAGCAGAAAGCCGGACGAGATACGGGATCGGATTGTGGAACTGTGCGGGGACCTGCCACGGATAGAACTGTTTGCAAGGCAGAGATTTGAAGGATGGGACTGTCTTGGGGACGAGATAGACGGCAGGGACATCAGGAAAGCAATATTGGAGGTATAACGAATGAGCGCAGATACAAAAACATCAAAGCTGTATGATGCCGCCATAGATGAAGTGACCGCAAGCGGGCAGGCATGGAAAAGCATATGCAGGCTTACGGGGCGGCTCTACCGCTATGAGTTTGACAATATCCTCATGGTCTACAAGCAAAGACCGAGGGCAACGCTGATTGCGGATTTCGACACATGGAAAATGGTAGGGCGGTATGTAAGGCGTGGCAGCAAGGGCATCGCAATCTTCCCTTCAAGAGCCTTAAAGCCGGGTATGCGGTATGTTTTCGACATATCCGATACCGGGGGCAGGGAAAGCCGCCTCACATGGGAGCTTGACCGGAACACCATGAAAGCGTATGCGGGGTGGTTACGGGACAAAGAGGGCATTGTCCCGATGGAGAAAGAGGGTGCTGCCCTGCCCGAAGGAAAAGAATCTGATAAATCTTTCTTAAAAGACTTTACAGAAAGGCAGATCGGAGTCATAATGGACTCAGAATTTGGTGAACGCATTACCGAGTTCGTGAATCTGGCTGGAAACAAACAGATAACAGAAAATGGCAGAGCGCAAGAGATTACGGCAGGGGAAGCGTTAAAAAGAAGCGTCATGTATGCGGTATTTACAAGATGCGGCTTTGACCTTTCCACTGAAAAACAGGATTTCTCCTTTATTACCGCATTTACAACAGAGGAGGAAGTCTACCGTTTAGGATCTCTGCTCAGCGATATATCCTGTGAAGTGCTGAGAGGCATTGCAAATGATTTAAAGCAGATGGAAGAAAGGAGTATTGCAGATGGCAGAGATAACATTGACGTATCACGAGGGAGCGGACGGGATGCTGTACCCGGACCTCACGGCACCGGAGGAAACGGTGAGCATGACGAACTTAGGGAAATTCGCAGTGAGGGCGATGGAGTACCTGAAGGAGAACCACAACAGCAGATACCGGACGCTGCAGAGGTTCGGGAAACTGGCGGAGAAGATGCAGGAAGTGGAGGACGAGGCGAACCGGATGATGGACGAGCTGGAGGGCAGCTACTTGAAGAACAACCCGCCGAAGGACAAAAACTCGACAATGGAGATGTGGCAGCTACGCCAGCAGGCGAGGATGCAGGCAGAGGAGATCGTGATGAACGAAATCGTGATGAAGTTCCATTAGAGGAAAGCGGACAGCAGACAGAGGACAGTGAACAGCAGAATATAAGGAAAACAGAACTTGACCGGGAAATCGAGCAGGAACTGAATGAGATCAATTCTTTAGGGAGTTCTGATACGCAGAAAGGAAGCTATGAACAGGCTTCCTTTTTGATTGCCCAAAACGGGGATATGAAACTGCCGGAAGAATATTCCTACCAGAAGCCGGAACAGGCGCTTACCGTTCCGCATGAGTATGTAAAACAGGTGCTTATGCGTGGCGGCGTGTATTCAGGGAGCAAAAAACGCATTTATGCGGCATTTCAGGATATTTCCGATCCAGGAGAACGGGTAAAGGCAATCCGCAGGGAATACGGACAGGGCGGTGCAGGCTGGCCCCTTGAAGGGGACGGGCTGCACGGATATGACACCTTTTCTTCAAAAGGACTCCGCTTCCAGTGGCGTGAGGGCGGAATGGAAAAGGAGGGCTATGTCAACTGGAAAGCCATAGAGCGTGAACTGGGTGCGCTGATCATGACAGGGGAATATTATATCCCGCCAAAGGCATTTGATCCCGACAAGGTATCGGCGGCGGTATGGCAGGAGGTCATGGATGAATTTTTCCAGAACAGCTTCTGGAGTCCGATCCCGAACATGCTGTTATATGAGGTGTTCACGAAAGACCTGCCCATGAGTGACAAAGCGCAGTTCATTGAAAGGATGTTCTGCAAAAGCCCTTATGCAGCCAGCATATCAAACAACTTTGAAAATGAATACGGCAGATGCAATATTGAGCAGACAAACGAAGGCATTTTCATTGAATATTTTGACGGGGAAGGCACGAAATGGAAAACGGAGCTTGACTGGTGGGACTGTGCGGCTTATGTGGAGAGCATGATAGCCGATGGCGTATATCAGATAGAAGCACCTTATTCTGAAATCGACAGTATGTTGAAAGAAAATTCTGCTGTATCGTGGATAGAGATTTTAAAAGAAGATACGGACAAATATCTTTCGGAGGATGCAGGGCGGCATCAGCAGAACCGCCTGGACACGATACAGGAAGTCCTCGAAGCCAAAGGTCTGCAGGAGCGGTTGGAAGTAACATGGGATGATGCCTATGATGAAATTATTGCAAGCGACGGGGAAACCGTATGGCACGGCAGGCAGTTTTACGACTATCTGTTTGAGGAAGTGCTTGAGTTTGGTGAAATCCGCAGGGATAGCAAGCTTACGTTTCAGGTACAGATGCAGCTTGAGCATGACAGATATTCAAGCCATAATCCGGAAAAGACAGAATCTATCCTGCGGAAAACCTCTGGTTTGGCAGAGCCTGCCGCCGAAGAAGCTGAAAAACAGGAAGAAAACCTGTGGCTGGAACCGTTAAAGGGCTACTTCAATAAGGAAATCCAGTATATATCCGTAAAGACGCTGATCTATGACATTTTTACCACAAATCTGAACATGGAAAGCAAGGCGGGGTTCCTTGCAAGTGTGTACGGTGAACAGTGGGAAGGCTTTTTTATGTCGGAGTACACGGATAATCCCTATGGCAAATGTAAAATCAGCAGGGATAAGGACGGCATTGAAATCTCTTATCCACGGGCAGACGGCGGGGAAGGTAAAAAGCGGGTGGATTACCGATACTGCGCTGACCTGATCCTGCACATGATAGAGGAAAACGACTATCTGACAGAGGGAATATTTGAGCGGTTCAAAGAAGCCCCAAAAGCATTTACCGCAATGCCGTGGTTCATGGAAATCTACCATGAATATAAGGAACGTATGCTGCAGGAGCCGGACTTTGTGGCGGTCAGCATTGACGGGCAGGAGGAAGAAAGACAGGAAGGACAGGAGCCGGAGACAGCAGCGGAAGAAATATCGGAAACACTGCAGACGGTGGAAAACGGACAGGAAGAAATACCGGAAACATGGCAGACGGAGGAAAACGGGCAGGAGGAGATACCGGAAGCATGGCAGACGGAAGAAAGCGGGCATGAAGAAACAGCAGAAACACGGCAGGAACAGGAAGATACGCAGGAAACGGCAGAACGTGTGGAGGGGGAGATATTAAACTCTGACGGGAGCGTGGCAAAGCCCGTTGCGGGCAGTCTGTTCCCGGAAGCTCTGCGGCAGGTAGAGGCAATGGACGAGGATCTGCGTGATGCGCTGGAAATCTATCTGACAAAATGTTCCGCAGTCGTGCCGTACCAGCCGTTTTTGGTTATGGTAGCAGAAAGCAGCCTGCCAAAAGAGGATAAGCTGTATTTCTTAAACCGCACCATAAACCATATGGAGGATAAGGAGCAGACAAAGGCATACCATAACAATGCCTACGGTTTGGTGGAGTATATCCAGAGCAAAGATGCTTTCATGGCGGATCTCAAGACACGGGACGGGGAGAGGAAGAAGTTTTCTGCAACCTATGAACAGCTTTATTCCATAATGGAATACCTGATCCGGGCGAAATCGTTTGTCATACAGCGGAACATCAATGAATATGTGGCGGAATATGCCAGAACGCCTTATGAGAAAAAATCCGCCTTAGAAAAACAGTTTGAGGACAAGGTTCAAAACCTCAAAAACAGGCAGCGCAAAGGAAACTTCCATTTTGGGGACGAAGAACTGCCAAAAGGCGGGCAGAAAACGAGATACCAGTGGAATGTGGAGGCAATCCGGCTGTTAAAGCAGATAGAGCGTGAGGACAGGACTGCCACGCCGGAAGAACAGACGGTGCTTGCCCGGTATGTGGGATGGGGCGGCATAGCGCAGGCTTTTGACGAAAGGAATGAGGGCTGGCAGAAGGAGTATGCGGAACTGAAAGAGCTTCTTTCCACGTCGGAATATGCGGACGCAAGGGAGACAGTCAACACGGCATTTTACACTTCCCCCGTCATCACGCAGGCAGTTTACGGTGCATTGGAAAAATTCGGTTTCAAAAAAGGGACCATATTAGAGCCGGCGCTTGGCGTCGGTCATTTTTTTGGAACGCTGCCAGAATCCATGCAGGAAAGCAGGCTCTATGGCGTGGAAAAGGACGACATCAGCGGGCGGATCGCAAAGCTGCTGTACCCGAAAGCACAGATAAAAGTAAGGGGGTTTGAGGAAACACAATACCCTGACAACTTTTTCGATGTTGCGGTGGGCAACGTGCCTTTCGGGGATTACAAGCTGTATGATGCGAAGTACGCAAAGCATAATTTCCGCATCCACGATTACTTTTTCGCAAAGGCGCTGGATAAGGTCAGACCGGGCGGCATTGTGGCGTTCATCACAAGCAAGGGAACGCTTGACAAGGCGAACCCTGCGGTAAGGAAGTACCTTGCGGAACGGGCGGAGCTGCTCGGCGCAATCCGCCTGCCCAACACGGCTTTCAGGGACAGTGCGGGAACCGATGTCACAAGCGACATCATATTCCTGCAGAAGAGGGAGCGCAAGATTGTGACGGAGCCGGACTGGGTGCATCTTGGCAGGACGGAGGACGGCATTGCGGTCAATTCCTATTTTGCGGAACACCCGGAAATGATGCTCGGAACAATGGAGTACGATACACGCATGTTCGGCAATGGCAGCAAATACACAAGCTGCATCAACCATGACGAAAACTTTGACCTGAAATCCGCACTTGAAACGGCAGTAGGGCAGCTTTCCGGCAGGATAACCGACGTGGCGGAGCTTGCGGCGGAAGAGGAAAAAACGGAGGACATCATTGAAGCAGATCCCGACGTGAAGAATTATACTTATACCTTTGTGGACGGAAAACTCTATTACCGTGAAAATTCTGTCATGTACCGAAAGGAAGTATCGGCAACGGCGGAAGAACGAATACGGGGCATGGACGAAATCCGCACGGTCACAAGACAGCTTATCTTCATACAGACGGAAGGGTGCAGCAGTGAGGAACTGGCGGCACAGCAGAAATTACTCAATGAAAAGTACGATGCCTATGTGAAAAAATACGGACCGCTGACCGGAAGGGGGAGCCAGCAGGCATTCCGTGACGATGCGGATTATCCGCTTCTGTGTTCCCTTGAGGTCGTGGACGAGGACGGAAGGGTGGAAAAAGCGGATATGTTCTACAAACAGACGATCCGTGCGAAGAATCAGGTGGAGCGTGTGGAAACGGCGGTGGAGGCGCTGAACGTGTCCGTCAATGAGTTTGGGACGGTCAATATCCCGTTCATGTTAAGCATTTATGAGCCTGACATCAGCAAAGAGATGGAAAGCCTGCCGGAAGGCAGCACACTCTCACCAGATGCGGAAGCGGAAGTAAAGAGGGCGGTACTCTTAAAAGACCTTGAGGGGCTTGTGTATCTGGAACCAACGGAATACAACCCTGACAACCTGAACACGGGATGGAAAACGGCGGATGAATACCTGTCCGGCAACGTGCGTGACAAGTTAAGGATTGCGGAAGTGTACCAGAAAGAGAACCCGGAATTATTCGGTATCAATGCGGAAGCACTGAAAAATGTGCAGCCGGAACGCCTCGATGCGTCGGAAATCGACGTGCGTATCGGAACCACATGGATCGAACCGCAGGATTATGAGCAGTTCATCTATGAGCTTTTGAAAACACCGCCCAGAGCAAGGGCTATGCGGACGGAATGGAGCAGCACGGGCATACAGGTAAAACTCAACACCTACAACATGAACTGGTTCATTGATGGGAAACGGCATGACAACCATTCCATCGCCGCAACGGAGACTTACGGCACGAAGCGGATTGATGCCTATTCCATTTTTGAGGAAACCTTAAACCTGCGCACGGTTACAGTCCGTGACAGGATAGATGACGGGGGCGGGAAGTACCACTATGAGGTAAATAAGAAGGAAACCATGCTTGCAAGGGAAAAGCAGAACCAGATGAAGGAGGCGTTCAAAAGCTGGATATTCAAGGATCAGGAACGGCGGCAGAAATATGTGGATTATTACAATGAGACATTCAACAATATCCGCCTGCGGGAATATGACGGCTCACACCTGACATTCCCCGGCATGAACCCGGAAATCAAGCTGCGTGACCACCAGAAAAACGCAATCGCAAGAGTCCTTCTCGGAGGCAACACCCTGTTAGCGCACTGTGTAGGGGCAGGGAAAACATTTACCATGATGGCGGCATGTATGGAACAGCGGCGGCTCGGTCTTGCCAGCAAGAATGTCATCGTAGTGCCGAAGTCCATCGTGGGGCAGACAGCGGGGGAGTTCATGCGGCTGTACCCGTCCGCAAATATCCTTGTGGCAACGGAGCGTGACTTTGAGAAGAGCAGGAGGAAGCAGTTTGTGTCCCGTATCGCAACCGGGGACTATGACTGCATCATCATGTCCCACTCGCAGTTTGAGAAGATACCAATTTCAAAGGAACGGAAAGAGCGTATGCTGCAGGCGCAGATACAGGAAATCTCTTATGCGATTGATGAAATCAAGGCGGAAAAGGGGGAGCAGTGGACCATCAAGCAGATGGAGGCACAGAAGAAAAAACTGGACGAACAGCTAAAGGAACTGACGGAGGAAAGCCGCAAGGATGACCTGATCACGTTTGAAGAACTGGGCATTGATTCTGTCATGGTGGACGAGGCGCATCATTTTAAAAACTTGTCGATTTTCTCCAAAATCAACAATGTATCGGGCATATCCAGCACTGGTTCCAAAAAGGCAATGGACATGTACCTGAAATGCCAGTACCTCGATGAGATTAATGATGGCAGGGGCATTGTGTTCGCAACCGGAACCCCGGTAAGCAATACCATGTGCGAACTGTATGTCATGCAGCTTTATCTTCAGAAGAGGACGCTGGAGCGCATGGGAATTTACCATTTTGATTCATGGGCGGCGAATTTCGGTGAAGTGACAACCGCACTGGAACTGACCGTGGAAGGCAGCGGGTTCCGCTTTAAGAGCCGTTTCAACAAGTTTACAAACGTGCCGGAGCTTATGACTTCATTCCGTGAGGTGGCGGACGTGCAGACTTCCGATATGTTAAACCTTCCGGTTCCCGCATTGAGGAGCGGCAAGCCGATCATCGTGGAAAGCGAGCCGGACTGGTATGTGAAGCAGGTCATGGAAGAATTTGCGAAACGTGCGGAAAGGATACATGGCGGCGGCGTTGATCCGAAAGAGGACAATTTCTTAAAGATAACGGGGGAGGCAAGGCTTTTAGGAACGGACGCAAGGCTTCTGGAACTGGATGCGCCGAATAACCCGGACGGGAAACTGAATAAGGTAGCAGCAAACGTGGCAGCCGAATATTTTGCCGGGAATAAGGACGGTAAGATCGGCTGCCAGCTTATTTTCTCGGACATCGGCACACCGAAAACGGCATGGACGCCGGACTGGGCGGAGTGCATAAAGAACGGCGGGCAGTTTGACATTTACAATTACCTGAAAACCGAACTGGTAAAACAGGGCATCCCGGCAGAGGAGATTGCTTTCATACACGACGCAAAAACTGACGCACAGCGGGAGGCGCTTTTCAAGGATATGAGGAGCGGAAAAAAGAAGATACTGATTGGTTCCACGGATCAGTGTGGGACGGGCGTAAACGTGCAGGCGCACATCACGGCAATGCACCACGTAGACTGCCCGTGGAAGCCCTCATGTATAGAACAGCGTGAGGGGCGTGGCGTAAGGCAGGGCAACGAGAATGATGAGGTGGCAATCTACCGCTATGTTACAAAAGGGACATTTGACGCATATTCATGGTCGTTGGTGGAAAACAAGCAGCGTTTCATTTCGCAGGTTATGACAAGCAAGGCTGTGTCAAGAACCTGTGAGGACATTGACGAGGCAACCCTTTCCTATGCGGAGATAAAAGCCGTAGCGACGGGCAATCCGCTGATAAAAGAAAAAATGCAGCTTGAAAACGATGTGCAGCGGCTGAAAATGCTGAAAAGCAGTTATGACAGCCAGAGGTATTCCCTGCAGGACAACTTCATGATCCGTTACCCGAAGTTAATAAAGGCGGCAACAGAGAAACTAGACTGTGTGCGTGAGGACACAAAGACAGCAGAGGCGGCGCTCATTGCGGAACCGGATTTTGCGATTACCGTGGACGTTGCCGGAAAAAGCACAAAATTCACGGAGCGCACGGACGGCGGGACATTCATGCTGCAGGCGGTCAGCCAGTGCAAAACCGGGGAAATAACCCATATCGGAAGTTTTAAAGGGTTTGAGCTTCTTGTGGAGAAGAACTTCATCGGGGTAAACAACATGGTGCTGCGGGGAAAGACCGACTACAAGACGGAGCTTTCCACAAGCCCCGTGGGTAACATGGTAAAGCTGGAAAATCTTTGCCACGGCATACAGGTCAATATCCCGGAACTGGAAAAGCGCATCGAGCAGTACCAGCGTGACATGGAGCAGTCAAAGCAGGAATACGAAAAGCCTTTTACACAGGAAGAGGAACTGAACGAGAAAGTGGCACGGTTAAACGAACTGAACGTGCAGTTAGACTTGGAGAACGGAAAGACCGAAGATGTAGATCTCTGCGAAACACAGGACAATGCAAGGGTAGCGGAACCGGGAAATTACCACTGTGTTCCGCCCGGAAAGGAGGGAAGATGATACGGAAAATCTTGGCGGCAATATTTATTACGGCGGGACTGGCGGCTATGTCAGTCCCCCTTTTCTATCATTTCTACGGGAGTCATAAAACCGACAGGCTGATAGAGCAGTTTGAGCAGAGCGTGGGACAGGAGCATATGGAGGATGATGAAAAAGAGGAAGAAAGAAAAACGGAGACGGCGGCGGATACCCAAGCCCCCATTAGTGAAGAGGATGCAGCCCTGCTTTCGTCCGGGGACGTGATCGGTCTGATCGAGATAGAAGCCTTAGACCTGAAATATCCCATCGTGGAAGGGGCAGACAGTAAACAGCTTGCTTATGGGATCGGGCATATCCCTGACACGGCGGCAGCCGGCAGCAAGGGGAACTGTGTGCTTGCCGGACACAGGGGGAGCAGGTACGGAACTTATTTCAAATACCTTAACAGGCTTGCGGAGGGCGATGTGGTAAGGATTACGGATAAAGAGGGAAACGTGCATCTGTATGAAGCCGTTTCATGGGAAGTCGTGGGACCGTATGACAATTCCGTGAAAGCACAGGGGGAAGAAAGGTCGCTTACCCTGCTGACCTGTGAGAACAGCGGGACAATGCGGCTGATTTACCACTGTATCTACAAGGAGGGCGAATAGCATGGAAGAAAGCAGCAGGAAGTACCAGTTTGGCATGGTGGAGGATATTCTGCGGGAATGTGAAGCCGAGCCAATGGAACCGGACAGGCAGACGGAAATAGACGGCGGCATACTGCTGACCAGCGGTATCCATGTCTACCTGCCACGCTATGGGGTTAACGTGCATGAAGGTTTTTTCTGCCACATGGAAGAGGGGCGGATTGTACCGCAAAATATGCTGACTGTCATTTATGACAGGACAGATAAGGAATATCTGTATGATGCGGAAGAAAACTTCGTAGATACGGTATATGAATGGATTGACGGGCAATGCACACCGGAACAGTTGGAACAGGAGCCTTGCGAAGTAAAAGGGATCAGGAAGGAAATCGTCTATGGAAAAGGCATACAGACTGGGGGAAGTGGAAGAAACCCTTGCGGAGATGGAACAGCTTGCAGAAGTACCGGACGACATCATGGAAAGCGATGAGGATTACCAGATCGTCATCAGCGGATGGCAGGTGCATATCCCAGAACTGGGGCTGAACCTGCATGAAGGCATCTATTGCAATTATGACGAGGAGAAGGGCGGCTATCTGCCCGACTTTGCGGTAACCGTCGTGAAAGAGGAAGGGCAGGACGAATGGCTTTACTATGAGCAGGACGGTTTTCTGATAACCCTTGCGAATTTTCTGCATGGAAAAACAGATTTGGATTTAGGGCAGTTGGGACAATTATCCTGTTTTATCCGTATGCCGGATGGAAGCCTGCCAGCGGAAGAATGAACCTGCCCTGCATTTTGACAGAAAAGGCAGTTCAGATAACAAAATAACATTTTATTGTCCGGAAAGGACAGAAAAGGAGGAACTTATGGAGTATTCAATCCAGTTAAACGCAGTAAACAACCCGGATAAGAATGTGAGGGCGTTTGCAACCCTCGTGTTCGGGGACAGCTTCAAGGTCACGAATGTAGCAGTGATTGAGGGCAGCAAGGGCAATTTTGTATCCATGCCCAGTTTCCGCACAAAGGAGAGGGACGAGTACAACAACCCGGTCTATAAGGACGTGTGCAACCCAATCACGAAGGAGTTCCGTGAGGAATTGTACGGGGACATCTTAAAGCTCTATGAGGAAATGGAGCAGACAGGCAAGGCAGAGGTCAAAATGGAGGCAGAGGAGCCGGAAGAACCGGAGTTCACGGTAAGGGTAACGCCTTTTGAGCGTGAGGGCAGCAACATGGTAGGTCTTGCGAGCATCGTGCTGAATGACAGCTTTGCGGTAGGCAATTTGAGCGTGGTGCAGGGCAAAAACGGAATGTTCGTGGCAATGCCGTCCTACAAGGCTGGCAACAAGTACAGGGATGTATGTTTTCCAATCACAAAAGAGTTCCGGGAAAGGCTCAATGATGCGGTTCTGGATACTTACCAGCAGGCAAAAGAACAGGCGATGCAGGAGGGACAGGAACGTGCCACGCAGCAGATGCAGACCGATGACAGGGGATTTATGAAAGTCAGCGGAGAGCCGCTTCCGTTCCGCTAAACAGCAGAAATCATCTGAAAGGGCAGGGCGGGAAACCGCCCTGCAGAAAGGGGAAAGAAAAATGGAAATGACAGAAAATGTGCAGCTTACAAAGGAACAGAATGTCATGGAACTGCTTGAACTGCTCCGCAAAAATAATATGAAAGAGGCTGCAAACAGTATCTTTGAGATGGCAGCGTATGTCGATGTGATGGAGAATAAGATGGATTCCGTCTTGGAGGAACTTGTGACGGTCAAAGACCAGCTTCATAAAATGGAGGAACGGGAGGCGGAAAAAGGGCTGAAACAGTCACTTAAAAGGGCGGTAAGCAAGCTGGAAGAGGATTGTCAAGCTATAAAAGAAAAGCTGTCAGAAGTCAAGGCAGAAATCAAGGCAAAGGCAGGGGAGATTGTAACGGCGGCAAAGCAGAAAGGGAAAGCCGCATTGAACAGGGTGTCGGAGTTTCTTGGGATTAAGAAGAAACTGGAAAATATCCGCCAGAATGTGCAGGAGTCCATAGAGGATGTAGATAAGAGCATTGGGAAGATTGATGCTTTCGGCAAGGGAATGAGGGAAGCCGGACAGAAGATTGCTAATACTTTCCGTACCTTTGCGGATAAACCGGAAAAGGAATACGGGGAAAAGAAGTTCTCAAAGACGGAACTGATTAAGAAGCCTTTTCAGGCAAAGAGAAAACTGCTGTCCGGTATACTAAATTGCGCAGATGCCGCAATACAAAAGACGGAACGGCTTGCCGCAGAGGTAAAACAGTACCAGACGGATAAGGAAGGACAGAAGTGTGAGAATGTTGGCAGTGCGGAGCCTGTAAACCCTTTGGAGCTTGCAAGTGTGGCAGAGCCGGAGTTCCAATATGGGGCAGAGGCTTTTGAGGTACACCAGCAGAAGGCAGAGATAACAGCGACTAAGGATAAAGTAACAAAGAATGAGCCTGTAAAGAGTGGAAAAAGCCGATAGAGAAAAGTCCTCTTGAATTGACTTAGGTTTGATTCAAGGGGATTTTTTTAATACGATAGAGTTGTTTTAATGACTATTATAATAAATACTCCAAATTTTGCCGATTTGTTGTATAATAGCAAGAGGAGGAGCAGAGATGGGAAAGGAAAAAAATGACAGTCCTTTTTTGGAAAAATTCATGCTGCCGCCAGACGACTATGAAATATTCAAATTTGGCGGAAGCTCCCTAAAGGACGAAGAACGTGGTATTAAAACCATGTTAAAGTATTTTTCTTCCTATTTTACGGAAGAACAGCTAAAAGAGAATATGGTAAGATACAATTTGCAGACAATGTTTGATATAGTCAAAAGGTACTTTGCAAAGGAATATGGTTATACCGGAACAGAAATTGAATTGAGCAACTTATATCAAAGCTCAATTAACAGTTATATTTATAATGACAGGGTAAATCCGGCATTCGTACATATTGATGAGTTGTTTGAGTCAACTGTAATGGGGTTCCTGCTGGCAATGTTTAAATGGTCTAAGGATTTTGAGAATCTGGAGACATATGGAGAGTGTTTTAAATATGTATTATTCTTAATGAATGATGTGTGCATATTTGGGGAAATGCAGGGCATGGATGCGAATCATGCGTTAATGGATACCTTAAATGGAGATATTCAGATACTTCAGCTTGCTGAGGACTGCTATTGGACAATCGTTGTATTCAGCCTGGCACATGAGATTGCACATGCATATCTGGCATCTATTGGCAGGAGATATGCCAAAGAGCATCCTGAAAAGGAAGAATATGATGCCGATATGATAGCTTACCATATTGTATTGAAGATTATCATGGAAGAAAAAGGTTCAGATACTATTCTTGAAGAATATACTTATCTGGCACCGATGATATATATGGACTTTTTTGATCTGTATTACTATACAGACAGGGTATTGTATAAGACAGTTTTCCATGACTGGCAGCATCCGGCACCAGTAAAGCGAAAGAATCGGTTATTTGCAGTTGCTGATAAAGATGATTATGATTTTGATACCGTAGATGGAAACCATTTGTATAGTGGTTTTCTGGATGTATATGATGAATTTAAAGATCAGCTTCTTATGAAAATGGAGAGGGGAAAACTGGATAAGATTCTGTGGACAGAAAAGAGAGAACTTATGAGGAGGAGAGCTGAGAATGACTAGAAAAGAGGCAATGGAATACAATGACAGCTTGAAAAAGGAATTAGAGCAGACTGCATTGAAGTGTGGCTTAGAGAAAACAGCGGGCACTTACATAGTGGACAATTATATTACCGTGCTACCGGAAGATGCAAGAAAAGGCATGATATTCTTGGGAGAAGACTCTGCATCTTATAAGATGGGTAATATAAAAATTGATTTGAAGAAAGCGGTCATAGCCGGATTAGAATTTGCAGCATCTATCAGCAAACCGGAGAGTGTATTCAATTATATCCAACTGATAATTGTTTCTGTATTTTTTATTGAGAATTCTACAAAACATGAATTAAGCAGGCTGGAAGCTTATGTTATTTATCTATTGCATGAGAAAGGCGCATATAATACCGGAGTCGAAGAGGAACGGTTTATCAGAGAAGCGCAGGAATGGTATCAACAGAAGGAAGGAAAGGCTGTTGCGCGGGAAGAGGTTGTAGATGCCATAAATAATATGTATGAGATAAAAGCGGCGGATGTTGATAGTGGAAATATTTGTCTGAAAGAGCATGTATGGGGAACGGTAGAATAATGCTTTCAGTTTGAGTGGAAATGGAGTGGTTGTATGAACAGACTAACACAGTGGATAGCTGATAATCCGGTAATAACAACATGGATTACCCTGATTTCTTTGATTGGCGTGGTGATAACAGTAATCGCTTTGATTATGCAGATAAGAGATAAAAAGAGGAAGATAATTTGTTTTATAAAAAATTCTAATGTACTACTGGATAATACCATTTCATGCATTGATGGAATAAAAGTATTTTTCCATCAAGATGAGGTCAATACAATAGCAGTTACAACGATTAAGATATGGAACGGAGGCAATGTAATTATTGAAATGTCAGATTTTTATCCAGAAAAAGAATTAAAGGTAATGGTTCCTGACACAGAGAAAATGTTGGCAGCAAATGTTGTAGACCAGACAGAGGATACCTGTAAAGCAGACATCTCATTAGTAAAGGAAAATGAAGCTGTTTTTACGTTTTATTGTTTAGAGCCAGGACAAGGGGCAACGATCAATTTATACCATACGAACATAGAAGAGGAAAAAACAAAGGTAGACGGCAAGATGAAAGGCGGTAAGATAGTAAACAAGACGCTTGAAATACTTACTGAAAATGGTGAGTTGATTGTTTCAAATGGAAAATTTAGAGTGTATTTGGACGGCGGGGTTATGGGGATTGGTTTTAATTTTTACAGAAACATATTGAGGATTTTAGGGATTACTGTTAAAAAGAGAGACAAGAGTTGAAATTCCGATAAAAAATAAGGTATTGCGAAAAGAGTATCATCTAAAGTCTTGCAATATTCAGGTCGTGCATTTGAATTAACTGTTGAAAAGCCGGTTGCTTGGGAATATCTTTTGTTTGCGGCAGCATTAAAAGATAATCTGGATAAATTAGACAATTTGAGATATGATATGAAATACGGAATTACATTCAAAAATGCAATTTTATATGATGCACCAAAAGAAATCATTGATTTTATTTCAGATTATGATAAAAGAATAAATGAAGCAGTTTAAGGTGTAGATGAAGAGTCAGAAAAGAAAACATTATCCTTTTCGCTTATATTTAAGAGGTCTTGATGTTACAAAACTTGAATCTGGGATAAAAAAATAAGGAATTTGTTACTATGAAAAAGAGAAAAGGCAAAGCAGTTAAAAAAGCAATGAAATTTGCAGAACGAAAAGCAAAGGCAGAAAAGTGGGTATCAGAATATGACGGTGCGCCTTATGGAGTTACTTGGGAAGAAATGGGAATGCGACCTGACATGGATGGGATAGATGATTAAGGAGTGGAAGCTGGATAGATGAAAATATATGTAGATGCAGATGCCTGTCCGATAATATCCATTGTAGAGCAGGTGGCAGAAAAAAACAATATTGGAGTTATGCTATTGTGTGATACGAATCATGTATTGCACTCTGATTATAGTGAAGTGAAGATAGTTGGAGCTGGGACAGATGCCGTAGATTTTACTTTGATAAACCTTTGCAAAAAGAATGATATTGTTGTAACGCAGGATTATGGCGTGGCGGCAATGGCTCTTGGAAAGGGCGCATATGCGATACACCAGTCTGGAAAATGGTACACGGATGAAAATATAGACCATATGCTTATGGAGCGGCATTTAGGGAAAAAAGCAAGAAGGGCTTCTGGAAAGAATCATTTAAAAGGACCGAAAAAACGCACTGAGGAAGATAATACGAGATTCCGAAAATCCTTTGAAAAATTGCTTATGACGGCTATAAATTAGGTAAAAAGAAAAATACTTCTGAATCAAATGAATAGTTTGATTCAGAAGTATTTTTATAGTAACTATATATTTTTATAGTAACTTGAAAAGATATAGTATATGTTTTATAATTGTAAATAAGAAAGACAGGAGGCAAAGGTTATGCGTCAACGAAAAGAAAGTGAAGATATCCGGTGTCCATTGGAGTATGGACTCAAAATATTCGGTGGTAGATGGAATGCCAGAATTATTTGCGTGTTGTCTGAAAAAGAGGTTCTGCGGTATAGCGAACTTCGTAAGGAAATAGGAAATATTACGGATGCTGTATTAGCAGCTTCGCTAAAAAATCTGATTGAAAATGAAATTGTGGTGAGGCAGTCTTACGATGAAATTCCGCCTCATGTGGAATATTCATTGTCGGAAAAAGGAATATCTGTTGTTCCAATCATACAAAGTATCTGTAAATGGTCTGGGGGTTCTTATAAAGAAGATAAAGAAAATATAGATGTGCATTGTCAAAGATGCAATTTCCATCAATAGAAGCAGTTGATTACATGCTTTAGCTAATGAAAAGATAGGCTATTCCTATGTTAAAGCATAGTTTATTTATATCTTTATCTGTTGGAAAATATGGTAAAATTAAGCATGGAACATGATGAAAAAGTGCCAATTATCATATAAAACGAACACTAGAATCAGGAGGTGACTATGGAACTTAAAAAGTTAGATTTTTCTTTGACTGTCTGTAAAGTGGCGTCAGAATGTGATATTGACTTGAATAAGGAGTTTTATTTCATTGGAAAAACAGATGAAGAATATTCTTTGGTGTGCATTACGGAAGATACCCCCGCAAATACATTGGAACGGGATGACGGGTGGAAAGGGTTTAGAATACAGGGGAAATTAGACTTTTCAATGATTGGTATTCTTTCCCGGCTAACTGGTATTCTTGCAGAGAACAAAATCGTAATATTTGCTGTTTCAACTTTTAACACAGACTATATTTTGGTGAAAGAAGAAAATTTTGACAGAGCCTTAAAAACATTATCTTTGGCTGGATATGATATAGTCTGATGCAAACAGTTTTATAATCTTAAATGTATCATAATATTGTCAAGGTTAGATTGGAGGAAGTATGACATTACAACAATTAAAATATATAATAATCGTTGCGGAAAGGGGTTCTATTACAGAGGCGGCAAAAGAATTGTATATTTCTCAGCCAAGTCTTTCCGGGGCTATTAAAGAAGTAGAAAAGGAATCTGGAATAGCAATTTTTAGCCGCTGTCGGGCAGGAGTGGCATTAACAAAGGAGGGCATGGAGTTTTTAGGATATGCAAGGCAGGTCGTTCAGCAAATGGAACTTCTGGAATCAAAATATATTGATAAAAAGCCTGCAAAGCAGAGATTTTGTGTGTCTACACAGCATTACACTTTTACGACAAATGCGTTTGTGGAACTGATACAACATTTTGGGCAGGAAAGGTTTGAGTTTATTCTGAATGAAACGCAGACACACCAGATTGTGGAAGATGTGCGGAATAGGTTTAGTGATTTGGGAATCCTGTATCTTTGTAACAGTAATGAAAATGTGTTGAGAAAGCTGTTTGAAGAGTATAATTTGAATTTTTATGAATTATTTACGGCAACGCCTCATATTTTTATTGGCAAAGATCATCCATTGGCAAAATGTACATCTGTGAAGTTAGATGATTTGAAACCATACCCCAGGCTTAGCTTTGTGCAGGGAACCTATGAATCTTCCAATTTTTCAGAGGAACTATTCAGCAATGAACCTGTGGAACGGAGTATTAAGGTCAGTGACCGTGCGGCTATTGTAAACCTGATGATTGGATTAGATGGGTATACAATTTCAAGTGGTATTTTTCCGAAATATTTACAGGGTGAATCGATTGTGTCCATTCCGCTTGAGGAAGATGAAGAGATGCACATTGGATACATACTGAACAAGGATAAAGAGCTATCAGAGCTAGGAGAGATTTATGTTGAGGCTTTAAGACAGTACCAGAAAAAATGAAACATAGGATGATTCTATGTAATAACATAAAAAACAGATATTACCTATTACATAATGTTCCGTGCTAAGATATTGAAACGGAAAGCAGACATCAAAAATGTCGGGTTATGTATTAGGTAATTTTTTTCTGTTAGTAATGTTTTTATTTCCCAATGGTAGAATGCCTTGACATCTAATGTAGTACCAATTTTGGATATTGATAGGGGAGTAGGATATAAATGAGGTAAGAAAAGATGTGCAAAATAAAGGAGATGGGTTGCATAATGAAAGATAATACCATATATTTTGAAAACCGTCCGGTTACGATGAACGAACATAACAACCTGTTACAGATTGAGGAACATATGTATCAACTGCAGGATGTAGAAAAACCCAATGCATTCAGGAATATGTTTCCATATGATGAGATACCGAAAATACCATTTAATGACAGAGTAGTACCACACAATATACCAAAAGAAATCTGGATTACAGATACGACTTTTCGTGACGGACAGCAGTCTAGAGCGCCATATAGTACAGAACAGATTGTGACTATTTATGATTATCTGCATAAGCTCGGCGGTCCAAACGGCATGATACGTCAAAGTGAGTTCTTTTTATATAGCAAGAAGGATAGAGATGCCGTGTATAAGTGTATGGAACGTGGTTATCAGTTCCCGGAAGTCACTTCATGGATTCGGGCAAGCAAGGAAGATTTTAAGCTTGTTAAGGATATTGGAATGAAGCAGACGGGAATCCTTGTGAGCTGTTCCGATTATCATATTTTTATGAAGTTAAAAATGACAAGAAGACAGGCAATGAATAAATATCTTTCTGTCGTTAAGGAATGTCTTGACGAGGGTATCAGCGTGAGATGTCATTTGGAGGACATTACAAGGGCGGATATTTATGGATATGTCGTACCGTTTTGTAAGGAATTGATGAAACTGTCAGAACAGTATAAGCTGCCGATTGTTGTGCGTGCCTGTGATACAATGGGGTATGGTGTCAATTATCCCGGTGCGGTTATTCCAAGAAGCGTTCAGGGAATTATTTATGCGATTCATACACACGCAGGAGTACCGCATGAGTGGATTGAATGGCATGGTCACAATGACTTTTATAAAGCAGTTACAAATTCAACAACGGCATGGCTTTATGGTTGTGCAGGCGTCAATACGTCACTTTTTGGTATCGGAGAACGCACAGGTAATACACCGCTTGAGGCGATGGTATTTGAATATGCGCAGTTGCGTGGAACATTAAACGGTATGGATACTACTGTGATTACAGAACTTGCAGAATATTACGAAAAAGAAATCGGATATCGGATTCCGCCTAGAACACCGTTTGTTGGGAAAAATTTTAATGTTACAAGGGCAGGTATTCATGCGGACGGCTTGTTAAAGAATGAGGAAATTTATAATATCTTTGATACTGAGAAGTTCCTGCGTAGACCAGTGCTTTGCGCTGTTTCAAATACTTCCGGTCTTGCGGGTATTGCACATTGGATCAATACCTATTTTAAACTTGCGGATGAGGAAAAATTTGAAAAGACTTCCGATCTTGTAGCTTATGTTAAGACATGGGTAGATGCAGAGTATGAGAGTGGTCGTGTTACTGTCCTTACGGACGACGAACTCTTGGCGGTTATTGATGAGGGATGTAGGACGCTTGGTATCACATTCAACAAAGGATAAGTGAATTTAAATTATATTATTCCTTGATGTTTGTAGTATAAGTCTGTTTTTCATAGAAATAGCGTCAGAAATAATGAAACATAGGATTAACCTATGCAAAAGCATAAAAAACACATATTACCTATTACATGATGTTCCGTGCTAAGATATAGAAACGGAAAGGAGGCAAAATATGCCGGGTTATGTATTAGGTAATTTTTTTATCTATTCTGTCATCAATGCTTTTACGCCGGGACCGGGGAATATTCTGGCGTTAAATACTGTAACAAATTATGGATATAAAAAAGGGAAACCACTTTTTTGGGGAATTTTTGCAGGCTACTATGTGGTACAGATTATATGTGCAGTTTTTGTATTTGGGGTGAGTACCTTTTTACCGAATGTACTTGGTATTATGAAATATATAGGAGCTGCTTATATTTTATGGCTGGCAGTCCACATTGCGTTAAGCAAACCAACTACAGATACTGTCGAAAAATCGGCATCATTCATAAAAGGATTTCTGTTACAGTTTGTCAATGTAAAAATATATTTATTCGGAATTACTGCATTGACAGGATATGTTACGGATTACAGCACTTCCTTATGGGTTTTGCTGCTGTTTGAACTTATGATTGCAACAATCGGAACAGTTGCGACACTCACATGGGTTGGATTGGGAGTTCTGATACAAAAGGCATATCAAAAGCATTACAGGGTGATAAACATAATTCTTGCCCTGACCTTATTAGAGTGTGTATATAGTATGTTGAAATGACGAAAGGGGTGTTGCGAACATGCAGATAAAAAGAAATGTTCTTTTAAATCCCGGTCCTGCGACAACAACAGATACCGTAAAAATGGCGCAGGTTGTACCAGATATTTGTCCACGTGAAAAAGATTTTTCATCAATGATGAAACGGATGCGTGAAGATTTAGTTCGGATTGTACATGGCGATCTCAATAAATATACTTCTGTACTTTTTTGTGGTTCAGGCACGATGATGATGGATGTGTGTATCAATTCGCTTTTACCAAGAGCAAAAAAGATACTGATTATTAATAATGGATCTTACAGCATGAGGGCAGTAGAAATCTGTGAAAATTATAATCTTCCGTTTATCAATTTTGAATGTCCGATTGACGAATTACCGGATTTGGATAAGATAGAGCAGATATTAAAGGAAAATCAGGATATTGCGCTTGTTTATACAACACATAATGAAACCGGAACAGGTATTTTGAATCCGGTAAGGGAAATTGGTTTACTTGTACACAAATATAACGCTGTTTTTATAGTAGACACGATTTCCACTTATGCGATGCGTCCGATTGACATTGAAAGGGATCATATTGACTTTTGTATGGCATCTGCACAAAAAGGATTGATGGCAATGACAGGGCTTTCTTTTGTCATTGGCAATATAGAAATAATTAAAAAGTCGGCAGAATATCCGAAACGTTCTTATTATTGCAATCTGTATATGCAGTATCATTTTTTTGAAACAACAGGCAAGATGCATTTCACACCGCCCGTCCAGACTATTTATGCCGCCCGGCAAGCGCTCGATGAGTATTTTGCGGAGGGAGAGGAAGCAAAATGGAAAAGACATTTGGAAGTATTTGAGGCAATCCATGCAGGGCTTGATAAACTTGGCTTCAAGGATATTATCAGAAGAGAAATACAGGCAGGTCTTGGGGTTACGGTGAAATACCCGGATGATGAAAACTGGAGTTTTGAAAAGATACATGATTATTGCTATGAGCGTGGATTTACAATATATCCCGGAAAGACAGCAGCGCAGAACACATTTCGACTTTGTGCGCTTGGAGCCATCACGAAGGAAGATATTAAAGATTTTTTTATTGTTCTGTATGAGGCACTCAAAGTAAACAATATTCAGATACCGATTCATTATAATGCTTAACAGCCTGTTTCATACCAAAAAACAGGGAAAATTTTTAGGAGGAATTGATTTGAAAGACGAAACAAAATGCTTACATGCAGGTTATCACCCTAAAAACGCAGAGCCACGGGTTATGCCGATTGTGCAAAGTACCACATATGTTTATGATTCTACGGAAGAAGTTGCAGCAGTGTTTGATGATCCGATGAAGTCATTGATTTATTCCAGATTTGGAAATCCGACAGTAATGGCGGTTGAGGATAAGATTGCAGAGCTTGAAGGCGGTATTGGAGCGATGTGTACCACATCAGGTCAGGCGGCAGTGTTATTGTCGTTGCTCAATATCTGTAATGCGGGAGACAGTTTTATCAGTACGACAGAAATTTATGGTGGTTCTGTCAATCTGTTTTCACATACACTCAGACGGTTAGGAATTGAGTGCATTTATATTGATAAAAATGCAACGGATGAAGAAATAGGGGCTGCATTTCAACCAAATACAAAGGCGGTATTTGGAGAAACGATTGCGAACCCGGCATTGACAGTTTTGGATATAGAACGGTTTGCGGCTATTGCACATCAGCATGGTGTTCCTTTGATTGTAGATAATACGTTTGCAACGCCTGTCTTGTGCAAACCCTTTGAGTTTGGGGCAGATATAATCGTTCACTCCACATCAAAATATATGGATGGTCATGCGGTACAGGTAGGAGGGGCGATTGTAGACAGTGGAAATTTTGACTGGACAAATGGCAGGTTCCCGGATTTGACAGAGCCGGATGAATCCTATCATGGGATTTCCTATACAAAGACATATGGGAAAAAGGCATATATTGTAAAGGCAAGGATGCAGCTCATGCGTGATTTTGGTGTTTACCCTGCCGCACATTCCGCATTTTTGCTGAATCTTGGACTGGAAACATTGGCAGTGAGAATGAAGCAGTATTGTGAAAATGCTATGACAGTAGCGGAATATTTAGAGCAGTCAGACAAAGTGGAAAAGGTAAATTATCCGGGATTACAAAGTGATGAAAATTATGGATTGGCTGAAAAGTATCTGAATGGGTGCAGCGGCGTTACGTCTTTTGTCATCAAAGGGGGCAAAGAAGCAGCGGTAAAATTTATGAATAAGTTGCAGCTTGCATCTAATGAAGTTCATGTTTCAGATATACGAACCTGTGTCTTACACCCTGCAAGCGAAACACACAGGCAGTTGACCGATGAACAGTTAGTTGCAGCAGGGATTGAGCAGGGACTGGTTCGTCTTTCTGTTGGATTGGAAAATGTGGAGGACATTATTGCAGATCTGGAACAGGCATTTTCTGAACTGTGAATTTAAGATACTAAAATTTGTTTTTGAAAGGAAAAGTAGAAGGATGATATTGCATAATATTTATTTTAGCGCAAAGGGTACAACGGAGATATGTGCAGGCTGTATAGGTCAGGAATTAAATTTACAGATGAAACCTTATAACTGGTTTGAAAAACCATGCAATGAGTTGTTGGAAATTTCCTGCGAAGATGTATTGTTGTTCAGTATGCCAGTGTATGGTGGGTTTATTCCGCAGTTATGCGCTAAAATGGCAAAAAATTTGAAGGGCAACAATACTCCGGCTGTTATTGCCGCAGTATATGGAAATCGACATTATGATGATGCATTGCTGCAGATGAAGGATATTTTAACGGAGCAGGGATTTTATGTAATAGCGGCAGGGGCATTTATAGCGGAACATTCTGTTTTTCCGAGTGTGGCATCAGGACGCCCGGATGATAAAGATAAAGCGGCGATGAAAGCGTTTGCTGCAAAGTGTTGCCAGCTTTTGAGTATTCGCAATTTGAAAAATTGTAAAGAAATCAGCCTGCCGGGAACACAGGGATATGATGGGTTCTCTTATGAGGGAGTACCGTTCAAACCGGACGGTGATGATAAGTGTGTTGCCTGTGGGGAATGTAAAAGAATTTGCCCTCAGAATGCAATTAGTGAGGGGGATTTTAGAAAGACAGATAATGACAAGTGTATTGCCTGTGGTGCCTGTATAAAAGTGTGTCCTGTTGGGGCAAGAAACTATCACAGCGAGGTTTATGAACAGGTTCGAGGTGATTTTGAAAAGATGTGTGCAGAATACAGAGAGCCGGAAATGTTTTATGTAGAGGAGGCAGAATGATGAAGAAAGTTCTTTTAGCGACTCCTACCATGCATACGGAGGAGCAGCAGTATATTCAGAAAGCATTTGATATGAACTGGATTTCACCGTTAGGACCGAATGTGGATGAATTTGAGGATAAAGTGGCAGCTTATGTGGGAGTATCTTCTTCCGCTGCGCTTTCCTCCGGAACTGCGGCATTGCATCTTTCCGTTATTTTAGCGGGTGTAAAGGAAAATGATATTGTGTTTGTCCCTTCCCTGACCTTTGCAGCAAGCGTCAATCCGGTCAGGTATGAGAAAGCAGTCCCCGTCTTTATTGACTCGGAGCGAGACACATGGAATATGGACGCAGCGGCACTCCGAAAAGCATTTGAAAAATATCCGCACCCGAAGGCTGTCATGGCTGTACATTTGTATGGCACATCAGCAAATATGGACGAAATATGCGCTCTTTGTAAGGAGCATAACGTCTCTTTGATTGAAGATGCGGCTGAATCGTTAGGTACGACATATAAAGGGAAAATGACAGGTACTTTCGGGGATTATGGAATTTACTCATTTAATGGGAACAAGATTATCACAACTTCGGGCGGAGGCATACTGGTTGCGCAGCAGGAAAAAGATGTGGATAAAGCCCGGTTTTTATCAAGACAGGCGCGAGATCCTGCAAGACATTACCAGCATTCTACGATTGGCTACAATTACAGGATGTCAAATGTTGTTGCCGGGATCGGATGCGGGCAGATGCTGCATATTGATGAGCATATACAGAAAAAGCACGAAATTTATAAAACGTATCAGGAAGCCTTTTCGGATATAGAAGAAATAAAAATGAATCCATTGAATAAGGATGCGATTGACAATAACTGGCTTTCCTGCATGACAATATCGCCAGACAGCAATGTAACGCCAACACAGGTTATGGATGCCTTAGAAGCGGAAGGCATTGAAACAAGACCGATATGGAAACCGATGCATTTGCAGCCTGTATTTGAGGAATATGATTTTATTCAGGTAGAAGATGGGATAAGTGTAAGTGAAGATATTTTTAACAGAGGGCTTTGTCTGCCAAGCGATATTAAAAATACAAAAGAGGATATGGAACGTATTATAGGAATTGTGAGGAAACAATTCCGGCAATCGTAAAATTACTGTTGCGGACAGTATAGAAGTGTAGGAGGTTTTTATGAGAAAGGTATATAATTTTTCGGCAGGTCCGGCTGTTTTGCCGGAATCTGTATTACAGGAAGCAGCAGATGAAATGTTGGATTATAAGGGCTGCGGTATGTCCGTTATGGAAATGAGCCACCGTTCGTCCTTATTCCAGTCCATTATTGACGAAACAGAGCAGGATTTACGCACACTTATGAATATTCCCGACGATTATGTGGTTTTGTTTCTGCAAGGCGGGACTTCCCTGCAATTTTCCATGATACCAATGAATTTTATGCGGAATGGAAAAGCAGATTACATTCTGACCGGATATTGGGCAAAAAAGGCATATGAGGAAGCAAAACGATACGGAAAGATTAACATTGCAGCATCTTCGGAAGGGGACAATTTTTCATATATCCCGGATTGCAGTGATTTGGAGATCTCTCAGGATTCGGACTATGTATATATGTGTGAAAATAATACAATCTATGGAACCAAATTTCACTGCTGTCCGAATAGCCACGGGAAGGTGCTTGTGAACGATATATCTTCCAGTTTCTTATCGGAGCCGATGAAAGTTTCAGATTATGGTATGCTTTTTGGCGGTGTACAAAAGAATCTGGCACCTGCAGGACTGGTTATCGCAATCATGCACAAAGACCTGATTTCGGAAACAGTTTTACCGAATACACCGACTATGCTGCAATACAAAATCCATGCGGATAAAAAGTCACTGTATAATACTCCGCCCACCTATAACATTTATATAGTGGGCAAGGTAGTTAAATGGATTCAGTCATTAGGCGGCTTAGGGAAGATGAAGGAAATCAATGAAAGAAAGGCAGCGCTTTTATATGATTACCTAGATTCCAGCTCATTGTTTTATGGTTTGGCAAAAGCAGACAGCAGATCGCTTATGAATGTGACTTTCCGTACAAAGTCGGATGCGATTGATGCAGAATTTATAAAGCAGGCTGAAAAACATGGAATTATCAGCATAAAGGGGCATCGTGCGATTGGCGGAATGAGGGCAAGTTTATATAATGCCATGCCGATAGAGGGTGTACAGCATCTGGTTGATTTTATGCGTGAATTTGAAAATAGTGGTGATTATTATGCAAAATAGTGATGTTTTTGAGAAAGACCGGGAGTATATTGCACATACCTATCGTCGTTTTTCGGCAGCGATAAAGAATGGGCATGGAGCGCAGGCAGAAGATTATGAGGGAAAAAAGTATATAGACTTTGGCAGTGGGATTGGAACAAATTCTTTGGGATTTTGCAATGATAAATGGGTTCAGGCTGTTGTTTCTCAGGTAAAGCAATTACAGCATACCTCTAATTTGTTTTATACCCTGCCGGACAGCCTGTTGGCGGAACGTTTGTGCAAAGTAACCAGATATTCTAAAGTTTTCTTTGGAAATTCCGGTGCTGAAGCCAATGAGGGGGCAATAAAAATTGCAAGGAAATATGGCATGGAGGTCAAAGGAGAGCATTGTAATCGTATTATTACACTGGAAAATTCTTTTCATGGTAGGACGATAACAACGCTTTCTGCTACGGAACAGGATATATTCCACCAGAAATTTTTTCCTTTTACAGAAGGATTCTGTTATGTTCCGGCAAATGATATTTCGGCATTCCATGAAGCTGTGGATAATACTGTGTGTGCGGTTATGCTTGAACTGGTGCAGGGTGAGAGTGGCGTGAATGTACTGGAAAAGGAATATGTGAAGAATGTTGAGCAAGTATGCAGAGAGAAAGGTATTCTGCTTATTGTGGATGAAGTGCAGACAGGGGTAGGCAGGACAGGTACATTTTTATGCAGCGAACAGTATGGGATATATCCGAATGTGGTTACTTTGGCAAAGGGACTTGGGGCAGGACTTCCAATCGGAGCAGTCCTTATGGATAAGCTGACTGAAAATGTTTTTCAGGAAGGGGATCATGGCTCAACTTTTGGAGGAAATCCAGTTGCTTGTGCAGGTGCAGTTGAAGTGGTAAATCAGATTGCCAATGCAGAGTTTCTTGCTGATGTCAGTTCCAAATCCAATTATATGCGTGAAAAATTATTATCTTTGCCCCATATTACCAATGTATCAGGTATGGGATTGATGTTTGGTTTGGCTTTAGAAAAGGATATTAAGGCAGGAAAAGTTGCGGAGAAGTGTGTGGAAAAGGGACTTTTGATTTTGACTGCAAAAGAAAAACTTCGGATTATGCCGCCGCTGAATATTTCAAGAGAAGAAATAGATGCAGGTCTTACAATTCTTCAAGATTGTTTACGGGAAGCATAATTGTGTTTTAGATTGTGAAACAATACCGAGAAAAATTGAACATTTACACTATGAAAGGGATTAAATATAGGTAATTTGCTATGGCTGATATTTTATACCGTTATAAAGAGCGGGTTTATTTAAATATTACAAACAAATGTTGTTGTAACTGCACCTTCTGCCTCCGAAATCATCAAGAACAGTACGGAGAAGCGGAAAATCTTTGGTTTGACAAGGAACCTTTAATGGAAGAAATCATTGAATCCATTGCCGCTTATGATTTTGGAGATTGCAAAGAAGTTGTATTCTGCGGCTTTGGAGAACCGACAATGGAACTGGAAAAATTACTTGTTGTTAGTAGATATATGCGTTCGCGTTATATGTTCCGTATCCGTCTTAATACAAATGGTCTTTCTGATTTAATTTACAATCGCTCTACAGCGCAGGAAATATGTAATGCTGTTGATAGTATATCTATCAGTTTAAATATGCCGGATGCTGAATCATATACAGAAGTTGTGCGTCCTGTGTATGGTGAAAATGCATTTGAAGCAATGCTGCAGTTTGCGAAAGACTGTAAAAAGTATTTGAATGGCAATGTTCGTTTCAGTGTTGTTGATGTAATTGGAAAAGAGAACATAGAAAAATGCAGATTACTTGCGGAATTACTCGAAATTCCTTTACATATAAGAGCGTATTCATAAATGACAGATTTTGCGAAAGCTGTAAAAGTATTATCTTGGTAGCTGGTATTTGGTAGCGAAAAACAAAATATTAGGATATACGAAAGATTAGTTTTGTTAAAAAATACGAATGGAAAAAAGCGGATGACATATATTGTGTCATTCGTTTTCTGGTTTATAGAGGGGTATTAAAAAATAACCGAATTACGGTTAGAAAATACATAGTGTTGGGTTGTTTTATATTCTGTATATTTTGCGGTCACGTTGGTATGATTTTATACAAATGGAGGTTCAAAATATGGAGAATTACAGGAAAAATGCAAATATACAGATTGGAAAAAGATTGAGGGAAGCAAGAAATAATTTGGGACGTACACAGGCAGAAATTGCAGCATCTTTTGGAGTGTCAGAAGAACATTATCGTAAATACGAGTCGGGAGCTACCGGGTTATCGGCGGATAAGATATTGATTTTGTATCATGAGTATGGAGTTGATCCGACATACTTGATAACAGGTTCTTGCCTTAAAAACGATTTTGACGTGGATTATTACATAGCAAATTGTAGTAAAGAACAAAAGGATGCTTTTGTGGACAGAGTTCTTGCCTTTATATCCCGAATGGTAAAAAAATAATGGCAGTTTCATATTCTACTTGGGCATTTTGCAATAGTAAAGAAATGGAGGAGGTATGAAAGGCTAGAAAGGATACTGCAATGCGTTATGAAGAAAATATATATTTAATCATTGCTGAAAATATAAGAAAAGAGCGAAAAAGGCTGTGCTTGTCACAATCACGGCTTGCAGAACGTGCGGATGTATCGATTGATACTATTAAAAGTATCGAGAGAGGAAAAAGGGCAATGAGCCTTGATACATACTTACGCATTGTACAAGCATTGGAGACAACACCATTAGCACTTATGAACAAAGAGCAATCTGAAGAATATATAGAGCGCTTCTTTTTTCTGGTTTCAAAACATAACGAAAGAGAAATAGAGTTTGCCCTACATATGGTAGAGCAGCTTCTAAAAGGGCAAGACTGTTATCTGCACTAGTAACAGCCTTGCCTTAATTGTATAATCTATTTTTGAGTGGATATTTGAGTAGCTATATAGTCAATAATTTCTTCTATCGTAGGAGCATCTCCGTCGCAGGGAATATCCTTCCAGAAAGCTTGTATATGTGGATCGTTGCTTTTAAGAGCAAGAGAAACAGCAAGTGCGATTTCATTTCTGACATCATCTTCCGAAATACCTTCTTTTTTCGCAATCACTTTTAAGTATTCTGAAATAGTTTCTTTTTTATTTTGGTTCATAATTTCCTTTCCTATCTGTCAAATTGTGTAAGAAGTCTGACAAGATTAAATAGAACTTATTTTTCTATTCTACCAACGGTACACTAAATATGTCAAATATAAAAAACCTATAATATATTTAGGAGGTAGCGCATGGAGGAATACGGAACCGTCCGAATTAAGCTGAATGAACTGATTGCACAGGCTGGAATCAGCAAAAACAAATTGAGTCATAAAGCAGAAATGCAGCGATCCCAAATAAACAATTATTGTAATAACCGGATTACCCGGTTGGATATTGATGTATTAGCCAGAATCTGTACGGTCTTAAATTGCTCGATCAGTGATTTATTGGAGTTTGTACCACCACAGGATAAGGACTGAGATTATCGTACAACATTAGAGTGACCTTGTAAGTGATTTCTATACTTACAGGGTTATTTTTTTGTTATGCCGATGAGAAGGTGTACAATATTCCACCGGAAATAGCTGGTATAGTCACTCTGCGATATCTGCCTTTTCACTTATAATAATAGCAGCTTAAGCAAATAAAAGGACGTCGGAAATGAGAAAAATGTGTATTATGATATAGTAAAAAGCGGAATGCGGATTAAGGAACTGCGTAAGGCGTCAGTAATAACAAGACAGAACCTTGCAGAGCAGGTGGGAATATCAGTGGATGCTCTTCGTAAAATTGAACAGGGAATCAACGGAGCAAAAATTGATACCTTAGTAGCAATAGCAGAAATTTTTCATGTATCTTTGGATTATCTGATATGCGGCAGTAGCAAGGAGATGGGAATTGAAAGGATTGTAGCAGGACTGAATGAAGCAGAAAGGCAGTTTATCCGCAGGATGGTTCTTAATGCGGTAGAAAATATGGAACTGCTAAGAAAGTAATGAAATGCCGGATTGTAGAAATACAGTCTGGCTTTTTTTATGTAAAAAATTTGTGCTGCATAGGAGAAAAGGTGAGAGAACTGCTCCTATTAAATCAGAGTGCAGGTTACTTCAGAAGAAAGAGGGTGTCATCTATACTTTAAACAGGTTCTAAAGAAGAGCCACAAATTAAATAGGACACGCATACACCTGATTTTATTTTCGCCTTTATCTGTATTGTATTTTACTTTCAGGTAGGGGTGGCAGAAACCCGTTTCGTGCGATGAAGTTCCTCGGTATGAATTGCCTTCAGCAGATAAGTCTTTGATTTATTTGGCGGATATGGTGGTTTTGCACCGTGCCTGTGAAGGTTCTAAGCAGAGGTTTGTGCCTACCGGAGTGGCAGCCGGAGATAATGAGATAAAACAGCACCGGAATTTCAGCGAAAAGCATTTTCCGGGAGTGGCTCCCTGTGGATTTCGTCTGGTTGGGCATGATGGAGACGCAGTGCGGGATGAAGCCGTCCCAGTGTATGTTACCCGGTTCGGGGATCAGTGAGAACGTATCTGATATTTTCAGATGGAACAGAGAGGTAATGTGGCGGAAACGCCACGTTATCCTCTGATACAGGCAAGCCTTGCAGTTATCAGATAACAGCAGACAAGGCTTTCCTGTATGAGAGGATAATGCCGGCAAAAACTTCTCTTTTGTTCCAGTCAACGAAAAATAGAAGAAAGTATAGGTGATTATCATGTGCAGTAATGTGAAAAGTTTTAATGTCGGCTCTCTTGTGCATCCGGCAATCATGTTTATGAACTCCAACAAGTCAGAAAGCAATATACGCCAGACCATTCAGCAGAACCGCTTAAAATGCAGCGTGGCAGGGATAGCGCTAATGAATGAAGCTATCATTAACAAGGGACCGAACCGGGATATTGACCGTGATGCGGTAAATATGCTGATTACACAACTGATCAGCGGGCAGTATGATACGGTTGTCGTGGAAAACATGGCTGACATAACAGCGGACAAGTCTGATCTGGAGGAATTTATGCACGATGCCGCCAACATCGGCGTAGGCTTTTTTGAACTTTCCACCATGCAGTACCATATATATGACACAGCAAAGTGTCCTGACGATAAGGAAAGACCGATATGGGATGGAGGCGCAGGCTGCTGATGAAGATAAAGAGAGGCGACATACTGTATGTGGACTTGGGCGTACAGTATCAGGGAAGTATGCAGGGCGGTATGCGTCCGGTGGTGGTAGTCAGCAACAACAGGGCAAACAAACACAGCACTGTCATTACGGTTGTTCCGCTGTCTACTAAGATTTACAAGAAAAGAAGCCTGCCCACTCATGTATTTATATCTGCGTATAAGACGGAAGGACTGGATCAGCACAGCATAGCACTTTGCGAACAGGTAACAGCGCTGAATTTTGACCGCATCATAGAACACATTGGAAAGGTTGACGAAGAAACGCTTGACAGGATCACGGAGGGCGTACAGGTGCAGGTGGGAGTGTTTGACAGGTACAATTAAGAAAGGACATAACATCATATCTTTTGGAAGCCGGGCAGACGTCCGGCTTTTTACATACAGAAGCTGTATGTCATAGGACAATCTGATAGAAGAATAAATATAGTAAGGAATGGTGCAGGATGGGGATTGCAATGCTTGATATAACGGATGAAGAGCTGGATGCAATGGAAAATGTGGATGTGCGGACAGTGGATATCAATACCCTGACAGACATCAGGGATATAAAGATTGATACAAAACTTCCAGTTGAAAAAAAGCTGGCACTCTTTGCGGAACAAACAAACAACCTTTTTGTTCACCGTATAGGAGATTATGTGGTAAAGGTTCAGTTTCAAAAGGAGGGACCAACCATAGATGATAAGATGGAAGAATATTTAAGGCATTTAGCAGAAATTCATATTTGAATCTATAAAGAGCCTTGAAAGAATCGAAAAGTTATGTTAATCTAAAATCAGGACAAATCAGTGGTTGCTTTTGATTTACGGTTAATATTAGCTGAATAATCGTAAGTCAGGAGTGATAGAATGAATAGTAAACAATTTCTAACAGCTATGTACCTCCGTCTTTCAAGGGACGATAGTGATGTCGGGGATGTGACAGACAGAGAGGGTAATCTGAAATCCGAGAGCAACAGTATCGGAAACCAGAGGGAGCTGATCAGAGCCTTTATCCATGAGCAGCAGGATATGGAACTTTATGATATCTATGTTGATGATGGATTTTCGGGCAGTAATTTCGACAGACCAGAATTTAAAAGAATGATAAGCGATATCGAAGCAGGAAAGGTAAACTGTGTCATTGTGAAGGATCTTTCCCGTTTTGGACGTGATTATATTGAATCCGGGAGGTATATACAGAAAATCTTTCCGGCTCTTTCCGTGCGTTTTATTGCCCTTACAGACCATTATGACAGCTTTCAGGCGGACACATCGGAAAGCGGCATCGTTCTTCCAGTTAAAAATTTTATCAATGATTCTTATTGCAGGGATATTTCTACGAAAGTAAAAAGCCAGTTTGAGGTAAAGAGGAAGAATGGGGAATGCATTGCCCCATTTGCCCTTTACGGATATAGGAAAGACGAAAATAACAAAAGCCATCTTGTACCAGATGAATATGCAGCGGATATTGTCAGAAAAGTATTTGCATGGAAGATAGAAGGAATGGCTGTTTCAGCGATTGCGGAAAAGCTAAACGGACTGGGTATCCTTTCCCCGAAAGAGTATAAAAAATCAACGGGGAACTATAAAGGCGGATTTTCCGGAGCGGCAAAATCACAGTGGAGCAGTTCCACCGTGAAAAGGATACTGACCAATGAAACCTATTTGGGACATATGGTACAGGGCAAAAGAGAGAAGATCAATTATAAGCTGAAAAAAAGTGTAGATAAACCGCAGGAAGAATGGATAAAAGTGGAGAATACCCACGAACCAATTATATCGGTGGATCAATTCCAGATTGTTCAGAACTTATTGAAGACAGACGGCAGGGTAAGTGTGGCAACAGAAGAAAGCAGTCTGTTTACAGGGATTTTATTCTGTGGGGACTGTGGAGAACAGATGATCCGGCGTATAAACCGTTATAAAGATACTTGCAGAATCTATTATATCTGTTCCACAAAGAATCGTGGCGATGGCTGCACAAGACACAGCATAGAAGAAGAACAGTTAAAAGGGATGGTTGCGGAACTGATCCGGCATTATGCAAACTGTTTTTTGGAAGAAAAGCAGATGTTTGAAAAGGCGCTGGAAATGGAAACTAATTTTGAGTCAATCGTCCGTTATGACACAGAGATTGCAAGGCTGAAAGAAGAGCAGGATAAGTATTATTCCCTTTGTTCCGGTCTGTATGAGGATTTGCGGCAGGGAGTTATTACGAAAGAAGAATTTGAAAGGCTGCATGGGGATTTTAAGCGGAAAGCCTCAGAATTTGAGGAGGCACAGAAAAAGCAGGAGGGAATGATAAAGGAACTGTTTAAAAACGGTGTCATATCTGCGGCACGGTTAAAGGCGATGCAGGAAAGTTCAGAGCTGAAAGAGATAGACCGTCATACGCTTTGCAGCATGGTAAAATCCATTACAGTATTTGAGAATAAAAGGCTGGAAGTTGAATTTTATTATATGAACCAGTACCGCATCATGCAGGAAGTAAATAAGAAGGTAAAAGAGCAGAAAACAGAATACAACAGGAATAAGGAAAGGAGTGCGTAGGAATGGGCAGAGTCTCCAAAAGAAAAGCGTCAAGGCAGCAGACAGAAGCAAGGCGTGATGAACTAAGATATAAGGCAGGGATATACGCAAGACTTTCATCGGATCAGGATATCAAGAAGAATGAATCTGTTGATGTTCAGATAGAGATAGTAAAGAAATTTGTGGAAGAGTTTAACGGACAGAAAAAAGGGGAAGCGATTGATGTTGTGGAATGTTATACGGATTTGGGAAAAACAGGAAGCAACTTTGAAAGGGAAGGTTTTCTGCGGCTGTTGCAGGATATAAGGCTCGGAGAAGTCAACTGTGTTATTGTAAAGGACTTGTCAAGGTTTGGCAGAAACTATCTGGAAGCAGGAAATTATATTGAAAAAATTTTTCCTTTTTTGGGAGTGAGGTTTATCGCAGTTGCAGATGGTTTTGATACCGGGAAAGAGGGAAATGAAAATAAGCAGATGGCTTCTGAAATCAAAAACCTTGTAAATGATATGTATGCAAAGGATTTTTCCAAAAAGGCGAAGCTACATTTAAAGCAGAGAAGAGAGGAAGGTTCCTATGTAGGCGGTCCGCCGCCATATGGGTATAAGGCAGAGTGGAAAGGAAAGCGCAGGGTGTTGCTGCCTGACGAAAATACGGAAGGTATTGTAAAGTTCATTTATGAGAAATTTGTTGAAACAGAAAGCTACACTGCGGTTGCCGATGAACTGAACCGCAGGCGTATCAACCCACCGTACCAGTATAAGAAAACAAAGGAAGTGTATCATGCAGACGATGCCATCAGTTATAAGGGGTGGGACAAAGGTGCGGTGGAGAGAATTGTGAAAAGTGAAACCTATGCAGGGACATTGATACAGGGAAAGACGAGCATTACTGCAAGGAATGAGAAAAACCGCATTCGCAAGCCCGAAGATGATTGGGTGGTTACAGAAAACGCACATGAACCTTTAATCGGGGAAGAATTGTACAGAAGTGCGGTGGAAGCGGGCAGGAGAATAAAAATAAGGACAGAGGCACACAGGCATCCCACAAAGGGTTATCCGATAGAGGAAAATATCTTTGACAATGTGCTGTATTGTGGAGTATGCGGCAGGAAAATGACACGAAGCAGCTATGTGAAGCAGTATGCAAATGGGGAGAAAGCAAGACTTGACGGATATTTCTGTCTGAATGGCGGACAGACAAAAGTTACGGTATGCCCAGAATCGAATCGCATATCAAAAAATGAACTTTTGGATATATTACTGCCCCTTATCCGTATTGAATTTGAGGTTTTTCTGAGTAAACCAAAGCGTTACATGGAATATGGAAAGGAAAGGATAGCAGAGGCGGTAAAAAAGAGAGAACAAAAGTTAAGTGAGACAGAAGGAAAGATCAGACGTTTCCGTGAAGAGGAAGGCAGCGTATATATGGAATACCGTGCCGGGAAAATGTCTCAGAGGGATTATGTGTCTTTTAAAATGAAGCAGGAGGACAGACTGGAGGAATTGAGAAAACAGCAGCAGGAATGGGAAAAAGAAAAAAAGGCATTGGAAAAACTGGAGACAAAGTATTTGGCAGCCATAAAAGCGCTTATAAAGCTAAAAAACGCAAAAGATTTGACAAAAGATGTAGTGGAGGCTTTTATTGCAAAAATATATGTTTATCCGGGAAAACGGATAGAAGTTTTGTTTACGGTTACGGCTGACAGCATGGAGGGAGTGAGGTAATGGATAGGCTGGCAATGTATTTACGCTTATCTTTAGAGGACAAAAGAGCCATAGAAGATGGCGGTTTTACTCAGGACGAGAGTAATAGTATCGGAAACCAGAGAAAGCAGATTTTAGAATACATACATCACGATTCTGAACTTTCAAAGTATGAAGTCATGGAATTTAGTGATGATGGCTACTCCGGCACGAATATGGAAAGACCGGGTATGCAGAAACTATTGAAGGAGGTAAAGGGAAATAGTATACGCTGTATCATTGTAAAAGATATGTCCCGGTTTTCAAGGGATTATATCGAAATGGGAACCTATCTGAACCAGATCTTCCCTTTTATGGGTATCCGTTTTATAGCTCTGAATGACCATTATGACAGCAGAGAGCATCAGGGAAGTACCATAGAGATTGATACGGCGTTTCAGACACTTTTATATGATCTATACAGCAAAGATGTGTCCGTCAAGGTAAAAACTTCTTTTGAAAATAAGTGTGCGAATGGCGAATATGTTTTCGGACAGGTTCCCTTCGGATATGAGAAAAGCAGGGAAGTAAAAAATACGGTTGCAGTGAATGAGAAAGAGGCAAAAATTGTACGGTATATTTTTTCCCTTGCCGTACAGGGCAAAAGCAGTACGCAGATTGCGAAACAGCTTTATGAGGAAGATATACCAACAATCACGCAGATCCGTAAGCCCAATAAAGCGGTATTGGATGGAAAACTTCATACATGGAGCGCTCAGGCAGTCAGAAATATCTTAAATAACCGTTTTTATCTTGGGGAAATGGCATATGGGAAATCTGTCAGGAAGTCAGTAGGAAGCAAGGATGGTATAGCTGTGCCGAGGGAAGACTGGAAAGTGATAACTGACCACCATGAAGCGCTGATTTCAGAGGAAATCTTTGAGCAGGTTTCAGCGTTCAGACCGGAAAACTCTACGAAGCGTAACAGGGAGAAGCATCCGCTGACCGGGAAACTGTACTGCGGCGGCTGTGGATATTCCCTCAATTATAAGCCAATCCGGGGAAAAAATAAATACAGGCGCTTTGAGTGCAGAAAACATTCCCTGCTTCAGATACCGGAGTGCTGTACTTATATGAATGCCGATCTGCTGGAAGAAACGGTGCTTTTGATGTTAAATAAGGAACTGATGCTCCGTGGAAATGCCATGAAACAGAAGGAAAATCTGTTTTCCTTTCAAAAAGCGGCTATCCATGCATTAAAGAAGAAACTGGACGGATACAGGCAGGAGAAAAAGCAGGCACAGGCAGAGAAAGATGCGCTGTATGAGAAGTATGCGCTTGCACAACTTTCAGTTGGAGAATATCAAAGAAAGGCAAAGGAACTGACAGAGCGGTTATCTTCTTTATCTGTGTTGGAAGAAGAAGCTAAAGAAAGGCTCAGCAGGTTAGAGAACGAATGCCAAAAGGCAGAGGAAGATATGAAGCAGATTATCCGCTATTCTCATATCGAAGAACTGACACAGGAGGTTGTTGATACTTTCATTAAAAAAGTATATGCTTATAAGGACAAGAGGGTTGAAATCGAGTGGAACTTCCGTGTGGATTAAGGGAAGTGCCAGGCAAAAACAACTTAGCAATAACTTCCCATCAATTTTCATGGTACTTAGCAATTATTTACCATCAGCGGAACGGAGTTATGCGGGTTCGCGGACTTTTGGTTAGAAAAAAAGTGAAAAAAGTTCGTGACAATAACTTGACATCAACGGGGTATGGGGCGATTTGTGTCGAAAATAGTCTGCCGAGGTAGAAAGGAGTAGGTTTTTGGGGAAATAAGCACTTTATTTTGTGGTATATTGTGTCGAATAAAGTGCTTATTATGCATAAATTTGGAATAAACGTATTCAACCATCTCACATTTGCTAGAGACGTTTGAACAAGTTTTACACAAAATGACAAAATCTTTGTGTATCGTATCTCCGATTTATTCAGATTATGGATAGGAAATGGGCGGCAATGAATAGGATAAAACATATCTATAAGTGCGATTGATATGTTACTATATCAGTGGGTAATTTTGAAGCAGTGAATGAAAGGGCAGGAGACTTGGAAGTTAAGATTTCTATTGCGCATTTAGTAATATTGTAAGCACAGTCAGTAATGTTCACTTAGAAGTAAAAATGTAAATTGTATTTTAAATGTAGTTGTGTATGCAATGCGAAAATGATATGATAGTAATAAGAAATACGGAGGATTGTTTATGGGAAATATATATGATGGGGCATTCCGTACAATCTTAAATGATTGCCGACAAATGATCATCCCGGTAATCAATGAGATTTTCAAGGAAGACTATACAGGGAATGAAAAGATTGAGTTTCATCCTAATGAACATTTTATTGGCCAACAGGATGTGGCAGACAAGGAAAGAATAACAGACACTAATTTTGTAATCTATGGGAGGAAAAAGAAAAAATACCATCTGGAATGTGAAAGTAGCCTTCCGGATGGGCGGATGACAATCAGATTGTTTGAATATGATGCTCAGATCGCTTTAGATGAAGGGGAAGTCACTAATGAAACATTGACAGTGACATTTCCAAATACGGCAGTTCTATATCTAAGGAATTATAAAAAGACACCTGACAAAATGCGGTATGTAATAAAAACGCCGGGCGGCACTGTAGAGTATGATGTGCCGATAATGAAGGTGCAGGAATATACTCTGGAGGATATTTTTTCAAAAGGCTTGTTACTGTTAATTCCGTTTTATATTTTTTCACATGAAAAGAACTTTAAGGTGTATAATAGTAATGAACAGAGATTAGCGGATTTGAAAGAAGAGTACCAAAATATCTTGGAGAGACTTGATAAACTGGAGCAGGAAGGGATTATCGGAGCGTTTGATAAACGTACAATTATAGAACTTTCTGGTGATGTAATCGAAGAAATCGCACAAAAGTATGAGAATGTGCAGAAAGGGATAGGTGGAATGATGAGTGGAGCGTTAATTGAGACAGAAGCAAGGGCAATCTTGAATAAAGGTATAGATAAGGGAATAGATAAAACTAAAAAAGAGACAGCGCTTAGAATGCTTCAAGATGGAGAATTGCCAATTGATAAGGTTGCGAAATATTCAGGACTTGATATTGCAGAGGTAGAGTTGCTTGTAGGACTTCAGACAGTGTAAAAGGAGTTCAGACATTTGTATTATGATCATAAATCAAGGAAATGGCTTATTTATAGTTTAAAAGCATTTTCCTGATTTTGTGTATGTAGCTGATATTATAATTTTTTAGAGGTAGTTTATATACAATGATATAGTATCTATTAAAAGGATGTACAAAAGAATCCTGACTGTTAGAGAAAGGGAAAATTATGTTTCTAAAAAAAATACATATAGAAAATTTTAGATTACTAATGGACTATGATGTAGATTTCGATGAAGAATTGACGCTTTTTGTTGGAAAGAATAATGCCGGAAAGACATCACTTATGAATTTGATGGATATGGTTGTTAGTGGCAGTAATTTAGTTTTTGATGATTATCCTATTCAATGCCGTAAGAACATCTATCATGCATTCACTAATTTTTGGAGCGGCAGGATTTCATTTGAGGATTGTGTAGATATGATTCCTACCACAATGATACGTATGTATATTGATTATTCTAAAGAATCGGAAACGGACTACCTTGGAGGATTATCTCCGTTTATTATAGATCTGGATGAAAAGGTTACAGAAGCAGTAATTGTGGCAAGATATTCATTTTCAGCAACAGACAATATTTTGTATGAGTTGAAAAAGAACTATGAAAATATGAAACAAAGTATTGAAAATATTGGGGAAGAAGAAACTGTAGGATACGATATTGAGATTTTGGCAAAAATTATAGAGCAAAATTTTTCGAGTTTATTTTCGCTACATATAATAGCAGTAAATCCAACGGACATAAGTAATACGCAGGAAAAAACAAAAAAGGAGATTAGAGATTTATTTGTATTGACTACTATCAGTGCAGAAAGAAGTTTAGATGAAGCTGATAATGTGAAAGAGAAACCGTTAAGTACAGTGATGAATCGAATATTTAAAAGTGATGTATCTGAGATTGAAGAGGAAATTGCTACTCAAACACAATCATTAAAGGAATTTGTCGATAAGCAAAGTCTGAACGCAGAAAATAGGGTAAACGAGATATTATCTGATATTGTAAGTAATATGGCACCTTTCGGTTATCCAACAGCAGAGGATATGCAATTATATGCGAAAACACAATTTTCAATGAAGAATGATATTATTAACAATACGGATTTGACTTATGTGACAGCAGGTACTGGGGAGGCATTACCCAGTTCGCATAACGGTTTAGGATATAAGAACCTAATTAAAATTACACTGTTGTTGAAGGAATTTGCCAGAAATGTAAAGCAGAATGCTAAGAGCGCAATTCCGATATTGTTTTTGGAGGAACCAGAAGCACATATGCACCCTCAGTTGCAAGAGGTGTTTGTTGAACATTTGAAAGATGTGCTATCAGAATTTTCGGGTAATCCGATTCAAATTGTGATGAGTACGCATTCCCCACATATTGCAAATACAGTCCCATTTAAAAATATACGGTATTTACGAAGAAAAGCAGATCAGGTTATCTGCAAAAATTTAAATAAATTCAGCGAGAAAGAAGGTAAAGCAAAGGAAGAACATAAAGAAAATATGGAATTTTTAAGAAAGTATCTAACATTAAGTCGGTGTGATTTGTACTTTTGCGATAAAGCCATTTTAGTGGAAGGGGCTGCAGAACGTCTGTTGATTCCGGATATGATTAAAAAATGTGAAAGATATGGAAAATTTAAAGGGAATGTTCCATCGTTGTCGTCTCAATATTGTTCTATCATTGAAGTTGGGGGTGCATATGCGCATCGTTTTTTTGGATTCGTTGATTTTTTAGAAATACCTACACTGATTTTAACAGATATTGATTTTGTAGATGAAGATCAAAATAAATCATTGCACAAAGATGCCACAGATACATCGAATGCTACAATAAAAAGGTGGTGTCATGATGTATTTGATATCGCGGTGACGAAAAAAATTGAATTGAAACAAATACTTGAATTAACAGAGCAACAGAAAACGAATGGGCTTAGACATTTGGAGTTCCAGATGGAAGAAAATGGAACTTATCCACGTAGTTTAGAAGAAGCACTTATGAATGTAAACCGTGAATATTATGAGATAGATGAAGAGGAAACAAGTATTAATTTTGATGAAACGGAAGGGAAAAAGACAGATTTTGCTTTAGATTTAATTTTTGGAGAAATAGCAGATAATTATAGTATACCTTCATATATTGAAAACGGACTTCTATGGTTAAATGAACAATCTAAGTTTCCCGCAGCTATAGAAACAAGGAGAAAGTTTAAACGGACTTATATTAAGAAAAAGTAAGAAAAAAGAAGAAAGAAGGAAAACAATTGTGGCATTGGGCAAATATGAGATTGCGAAACTGAGGTCAAATGAAATAGATGCTTGTATTATAAAAACTTTGCAATCAGGACAAAGTTTTAGGGTTGAAGCTGGTGCTGGTTCTGGAAAAACTTATTCCCTGAATAAAGTGATTGATTGGATACAGGATAATTATTGGCAGTCATTGAATTTGAAGAAACAAAAAGTTGCCTGTATTACATATACGAATGCAGGTGTAGATGTTATAGCTTCAAGACTTCGGATGGAGAGTTTTATTGAGCCAATGACAATCCATACGTTTGCATGGGGTCTTATTAAGCAATTTGAGCATGAATTGAAGAAGAAAGTAGTTGAAGAAAATCTGTTACCAGATGGGATAAAAGGTGATGATTTTGATATGGTGCATTATGAAATAGGGGCAAGGTATGTGGAAAACAGAGTTTTATATTTGCACCATAATGATGTCATTTTGTTGTTTGCCAGATTTATGGACAATAAAAAATTTCGTCAACTCATGACAGTGCAATATCCAATTGTATTGATTGATGAATATCAGGATTCATTGAAAGCTATTATTGATCAATTCTTAAATTGGTTTATAGATATGAAAGAGGGACCACAGTTTGGGTTTTTTGGTGATGCATGGCAAACTATATATGAAAAGAGTTCGTGCGGTATAATTGATTCTGCCAATATTGCTGTTATTGGTAAAGAAGCAAATTTTCGTTCCCAACAGGTAATTGTTGATGTATTAAATGAAATGAGACCTGAATTACCACAGATTTGTGCTACAGATGAAAATGATGGATTTGTCAAAGTAATTACATGCAATGATTTTTGCGGGGATCGGCAGAAAGGGTACTATAAAGGTGAACTTCCCAATGACATTTTGATAGAGCGCATAGATAATTTGCAGGAAAAACTTGATAAGGATTATCAATGGAATGATGAACATATTACATTGATGATTACACATAAAATGTTGGCAAAACAACAAAGTTATGTTAATCTTCTGGAAATGCTAGATGAACGTTTAAAAGATGGGGATGATCCTTATCTTGAATTTTTCTCAGAAGTAGTTGAACCTTTGTATTCAGCATTAGAGGAAAAACGGCTTACGCGGATTTTTGATGTATTAGGAAGCAGAGGGTATCCAATAGAGTATAAAGGGCAGAAACGAATTTGGAGCGAGTTTGAAAAACGGCTTGAGGAGGGGCGGAAGAGGACTATTGGAGATGTAATGAAGGTACTATTTGAATTACAAGGAATTCAGATACCAATACCGCCTAAAGTGCAGGAAAGTCATAAAAAATATTTGGATGATCCTGAAAACCAATACGGAAGAAGTACAATAGGTCATCTCTATGGCATTTCATATTCTGAGGTGTTAAACACACTTGAGTTTTTAAGTCCGAATGCTGAGTATTCGACAGATCATGGAGTAAAGGGAGAAGAATATCAAAATGTACTTTTTGTGGTTGGACGTGGTTGGAATAACTATCAATTTGATAAATATATGGGGTGTGATTCAAGTAAATTAAAAGGAAATGAATACGATGCATATGTGAGAAACAGGAATTTATTTTATGTATGTTGTTCTAGACCTAGAAAGAGACTTGTTCTGTTTATAACTGTCCCTGTAGAGGGCGATTTTATGGTATATTTGAAAAAGTTATTTGGAGTCGAAAATATATGTACATATAGTGAATTTATGAGCGAGGATAAATAAAGAATATTTAAATGGATATTTGGATTGTGGATATTAGCATAGCAAAATAGAGTTTTATTTGGTATTCCAACTTGACACTAATTCACCGTCAATTTTGCCCTAACTTAGCATTAGCGAACCATACGCCCCACGAAGTTATGCGGGTTTCAGCGATTTTCGCGTGGGAAAAGTGAAAAAAGTTTGTGACATTAACTTGACATACGCGGGGTATGGGGCGATTTGTGTCGAAAATAGTCTGCCAGGGTAGAATGGAGTAGGTTTTTGAGGAATAAGCACTTTATTCTGTGGCGTATGGTGTCGAATAAAGTGCTTATTTGTTAGAAACTGATTCTGTTTCCAATTGATGAGCTTATCATTAATTCGAGAAATGAACCCACAGCTCCGCTACGTAACAAACTTTTCTGAAAAGTAGAACATGCGGTATACTATCGGAAAAAGGGAAAGGGAATTATGGAGGAAGCTGTATATAGTCAGGCGTAAGAAGGCATCCTGAAATTGGGAATAAGACTCTGTCTGTAATTCCTTTACGAAATCAGGCGTACAAAGTTCCATGTTATGTAGGGTGTCGAGCCACTGCTTCTTATGGAGCAGGAACCACTCCTGGTTTTCAATCAGAAAAGGTAACAAGGCTGCACCCATAGCTGCCCTTTCTGCGGCCTGTATTCTATAACGAAAAAAGCGTGCAGTAAGAAACGGCGCACTTGAGTAACTGTTATTTTCACTTTGCGAGTCTAATCTGTGGTAAAGCTGCGGTAGACAGGTACTTTATTTCGCGGCAGGACAATATATGGAAGTTTCTGCCGTCTGTGGAAAGCACCGAACAGCCTGCCGGATTCAGGGTCGGAGGTTAGAGACAATTCAAAATTACATTTGTGAACAGGAAGAAAATGACAAACTGGGGGTTACTAATTTGAGAACATCAAATGTAAAATTATGTGTTATACTATTCTTCACAGGGACGGATTTTTAAGGGCGGATTAAATGAGCTTTAAAGAACTCAGGATGATAAAGAAGTGTAAAGGATGAATGGGGGTATCTTATGACCGCCAGAAAAGCGTACATAGATCGGATTATCCGGGAATTGGCAATTGCGCAAACCGAAATTGAATATCAGTGCAGGCTGGGGATTTATGATGACGTCCATTACTGGGAAGAAATCGCAAAGGGGTTGCTCAATCGGTGCTATGGATTTCATCTGGTAAACCTGAATGAAGAGAAAAAGAATTTTCCGGGAATCGATTTGGGAGACAGAGGGCGTGGAATCGGGGTACAGGTGACAGCGGAAAAGGGAAGCGCCAAGCTCAATGATACGATTCAGACTATGATCGGGAAAAAGGTTTATGAAGAGTTTCCGCATCTAATTTTTTTTGTTCTGGGCAGGAAGCAGAAAAAGTATACTGTGACTCAGAATGTACAGACTCTCTTGGATTTTGATGCGGAGAAAGATATTCTGGATTTTGGGGATATCATGGAAAAATGTCAGACACTGGAATGGGAGGATCTGAAACAGGCTGCGGAATTTTTGGCAGGAGAGATATCTCAGGGAGGGAATTTTGGAGTCGGGAGTGCTGAAAAGGAAGAAGCCTACCGTAAGCATTTGTCGTCCTGTTCAGACAGCATTTCCATTATAGGTATGGCGAAGAAGCTTCCGATTGAAATGGCATGGATACAGCTGAGGCTTATGGATGAGGAAGCACTGCAGGACCTGAAGGAAAAAGGAACGGGGAGCATGCCCTATCAAGAGGAAATACGGCGGACAGAACGGAAGTTTGATATTGAATCTATCTGGACCTCCGTAGAAAATATGGTAATTCTGGCAGGACCGGGGGCGGGAAAGAGTACCCTGTTAAAAAAGCTGGTTCAGACAGCCCTTCATCGAGAGCAAAAAGTAATATGGCTGTCGCTGATGGCGGTAGCGGGATTGCTTGGACAGGGGAAGACCTTTGATCAGGCAATGCGGGAGACGATGACGGCGTCCCTGTCATTTGAGGTGAGCAAGGCAGAGTTTGAGTACAGGCTTCAGTATCTGTTTCTGGACGGCCTTGATGAATGTGGTAGCATACGAAGAAAAATCGGTGCAGAGATTGCAAGCTGGGCAGCGGCTCATCCCTGGGTCAGGGTGGTAGTCACCAGCAGACCTCTGGGGTATGATGCAGCGGCACTGTCTGATTTTAGACATATGGCAATTTTACCTATGGATTTTGAGGAGTGCAAAAACTACGTTGGAAAACTGCTGGAAAAACTTGTGCCGGAGGATGCCAGGCAGTGCGCAGACTGGTTTGAGAAGCACACAGAAAACCGGAACATTGTGGAACTAGCCAGCAAAAGCCCATTGCTGATGGGATTTTTGCTGCAGCTCTCCATCAAGCGAATTGACTTTGGAAACAGCCGGATAGAGTTGTATAGCCGCGTGATGCAGGAATGGCTGCAGGGCTCCAGCCGGCAGAATGAAATGAAAATAAGCGAGGTGGAACTTATGTGCGGCATCGAAGCCGTGGCATATTACATGACGAATGCCATGGAGCGCGTTCATGAAGGTGCATGGAAAAAAGAGAAGATTCTTTCCGCGGTGACGCCATGGCTACAGCGAGAGTTGAATTGTTCCAGGATGGCGGCGGGGCGGAAGGCAGAATATATGCTGAAATTCTGGGATGAGCGTGGAATTTTGGAAAAGAATTATCTGGAGAACGGGATACAGTACCGCTTCCTCCACTTAAATATCGGGGAATATCTGACCGGAAAGTATATCAGTGAAATGGAGCCTGACGAGGCAGAAAAATGGGTACTGGCGCGTTCCGGGAGTGCAAAGTGGCATGAGACGATCCGTATGGCTGTGGCCTGTGATGACAGCGGATTTCTGGCGGCGTCTTTAGGTAAACACGAAGAAGCGGCGGAACTGCCGACAGGAGAAGTTTTTCTGGCGGCGGAGGGGCTTGCAGACCGGCAGACAGGGGCGGAGGCACAGAATATCTACAAAAGCCTTTTACGATTCGTCGTATCAGATAATGAGGAGCTTGTGAAACGAGCGGTGTCTGCCATACAGGGAATGCGTGCGTTGATACGCGAATGGGATACAGAGTATCTGCTTGAACTTATGAAAAGCCCAAAACGACGGATCGCGGATGCGGCTTATGGCGTATACCTTTGCATGCAGCGGGAGGAAATGGATCAGAGTATATTAAGGCAGCATTTTCTGGATTATAAAGGGCGGGCGGAGCATGCATTTGGACAGCGCTCCTATCAAAATATGGTAGAGACGGTCAAATACCTGCAGCGTAATCCAAAGGACCGTGAAGTGATTGAAACAGCAAAATACTATTATGGAAATCACTGTTCTATGCATGACATGGAAATTTTAGGGGAGTTTCTGTATGAGGTAGGAGAACAGGAATGGAAAAAAGAATGGGATAAAAGATATTTCTCAGTTTTTGACAATGAGACAATGCAAAAAGCGTTTCAGCGCATAAATGCGGTGAATGATGCACTGTTAAATGTAATGATTGAAATTTACGGCATGGACGTGCCCATAAAACAGGAGGATGCAAAGTCGGAAGAATGTCTGGAGTGCTCCAAACTGGCACAGGGATTACAATATATGCAGGCCACAATTCCGGAGCTGTATGCGTTTGGCGTTGATTTGAAACAGCCTTACTGTAAGAATGTCATAGGGGCAGTCGGCGTTGCTGTGGGAGTAGATGCCGGGCGGATCAAAAATGAGTTGTCCTATCTGCACCGGAAGTGTCAGGAAAATCCGGAATTTCGCCTATATCGGTATATGAAAGACGTCATTGTGAGCAGTGACTGGTCAAAAGCGGCAGAGGGAATCGATGAAGAAACCCTTTTAAAGGGGATTGCGGCATATTCGGAAATCGTCGCATTGCCCTGCATGAATATGCTGGTGCAGCAGGATGGGAAAGAGGAAACGAAACAGGCATTGCTTAAGATGCTGTACGCAGAGAACGAAGATGTCATAGAGCGCATCGGGATGATGGCACCATATATCTGGAAAGAAAAATCCGCGGAAATCATTTTAAATAGGCTGCTTCATGAAAGTCCGGATGTATGCGCTGGGTTGTACCGGTTTTTTCCGGAATCATATGGCAAATTTCGCATAAAGGACTGGATGGAAGCGATGCTGTGGGGAGTTTCGAATGACAACATTGTGTTGGTGCAAAATGCCTGTATCTGTATAAAATGCGGACTGCAGCAGGAATATCTGGATGGGGAAGCGAAGGAAGAATTGTTATCATTCTGCAAAGAACAGTTTGAAACATGGCTGCAGCGAAAAGTAAAATGCACCAACTGTGATGCCGGAGCATATCTGGATGAAAGTGGCTTTTGTCCGGAATGCCATGTGGGAGGCAATCTGCCTTATCGAGCATTTATGGAACTGTTGATCAATAACCGGCGTCTGGATTATCAGGAACTGATCCGATATGGCGGACATCGCTCATCGGATATCAGCGGAGTGGCATACGAAGGCATTAAAAGCTTTTGGGAGGAGAATCCGCAAGGCATAGGAGAAATACTGGAACAAATAAAGGAGGATAAGTGCCCGAAGTATCTGTTTGGATGGCTGCTTACCATGCCGGAAAATGTGATTGGCGGATACCAGAAACAGATTGTAGACGTGGCGGAGAAAGAGAGCCGGGAGCTGCAGCTCGTATTTCTGGAGAAAATGAATGGTCTGGAGTGGCTTCCGGTAAAGGAAAAGCGAGAATATTTAAAAAAGATGATGTGCAGCGCGGATGCAGAAGTGAAAGCCAGGGCGACGAAGGTGTGGCTTGTTTTGGAATAATAATGGAAAATGAAGCCGCCGTTTCACAAATTTAGTCGACAGCACCATTTTTGCGGGTCATCGAAAGAACAAATTTTGAAATATATTAACTACATGGCTTTCAGCCACTTTCACAGTTTCGCCGCGAATAATTAAGGTTAATGAAAAACTTCAAAAGAAAACTATAAAGACGCAGAAAAAGTTGAGATGGGGTGATATTTTGGAAATAATTAATTTTAATGATTTTCAGCAAAATCAAAGAATGTATGGTGGAACCGCCGGTCGAAAAATGGGAATTACTTATAATGGGAAAGATTATCTTTTGAAATTTCCGGGTAATTTAAAAGAACAGAAGATGAAAAATATTAATCTTAGTTATTCCAATAGTCCTGTTTGCGAATATATTGGTTCAAAGATATATGAATTAGTCAGATTACCTGTTCATAATACAATTCTGGGAACAAGAAATGGAAAAACTGTAGTAGCTTGTGAAGATTTCTTGCAAGATGGAGACAGGCTCTATGAGTTTGATAAGATAAAAGTCACTTTTGAGCCCCATTTTTTAGATTCGAATGGAAATGAGACCAATGGTGTTGGGGTAGACCTGTATGAAATTATGATGACGATACAGGAACATCCATTTTTGCAAGATGTTCCGGGCGTAAAAGAGCATTTTTGGAATATGTTTATAATGGATGCACTGATTGGCAATACAGATCGTAATAACAGCAATTGGGGAATCATTTTAAGAAAGGATGGTTCGAAAGAGATTGCGCCTATTTATGATAATGGCAATTGTTTAAATAGTAAATGGGATGATGAAAAGATGAGAACCGTAATGAATGATGCTGATAAAATGGAAGCGGAGGCGTATAAGGCCCGTAGGTGCATATTTGAATTACAGGGGAAACGTGTAAATCCATATCATATAATTGAAAGCAGGGAATATCCGGAATGTTCAGAGGCTGCTTATAGATTAGGACCCAAAATAGGCAATAATATGGATAAAATACAAACAATGATAAAAGAGATACCAATATTGTCAGAAATGCAGAAGAGATTCTTTACGTCAATGATTGAATACAGGTATGAAAAAGTATTGTTAGAATGTATAAAAAGTGATTGTGCACATTAGATTTTAGTAAACCGTAAAGGGAGAGGTGAGAAATAATGTATGTGGATGAACAAATATTTTTAAGAGACGATCTGCCGGATGAATTGCAACGTGATTTTACAGAGTTACAGGAATATTATAATGCAGGGGACTGGTTTATGTTTGATACTGCTTTTGAATCGATAGAAGCCAGTGTTAAGGCTTATTATCTGGCAGGAAAAATTAGCAGAGAGGATTTGAACAGTATATTTAAAAAATATGGTATTGCATAATATTAGAAAGGCTTATAGGCGGATGTTGTTAAATTACAGAATATTGTTTCTCTTCAGATAAATACATGGTTGTAAGTGGTCGAATTCGACCACTTTTCCATTGAAAGTCACTTGGCATTAATTTACCATTAGTTTTTTCTCCACTTGACACTAATTTACCATACGCCCAGCGAAGTTATGCGGGTCTCAGCGATTTTCAATTAAAAAAAGTGAAAAAAGTTTGTGACAATAACTTGACATACGCGGGGTATGGGGCGCTTTGTGTCGAAAGTAGTTTACCGAGATAGAAATGTGTGGGATTTTGTGCTGATGAATTGGAAAAAGGGAACCTGATAGGAATGGAAATTCCAGGATTAAGGATACCGACAAATCAGGAGATTATAGAATTAGTAGAAACTTATTGTATGTAAGGTAAAACGGAGTTGCTTGGCACAGTGGTAGACTATGCTAAGCAGCTTTTTATATTAAGATGTACAAAGAATTTGTGAGGTCTGGATAAATGAAAGAGAAAATAGGGAACGATTTTTTGTACAACATATATTGTAGCAGTATGATGAATTACTTGTTTGCAAAAAAATTAGAGAATATTGTGGGGCAGTCTGTGTGGAACATGTACATCTTAGCGTAGTAATACCGCTTTAATTAGGGATTTCAAGTTTCATGGGATGGCTGAAGGGAAAAAGTACATTGATGATTTACGATAGACATCTAGAATTGCAAAGTGAATGAAACAAAGCATTTTTGGATCGAGGGTACTGTGTAGAACCAATTGGAAATAGCACTGATTAAATAATTAATTAATTTATATAATTAAAATATCTATTAAATAAATATTGACACTGGAAAAGTTATGAGTTAATATAAATTCATATTTTAAAGAAAAGGTAGATATGTTATATGTTGGTGGTATCTGTAATGACAAAGAACAACTAAATTTAATAAAGAGGGTAAGCACTAGGGATAGTGTTTTATTTATGGTACCCTTTTCAGCATTATTGAATGCTGGTTGTTTCTGCCTTACAGAATACTGCATACACTGGGAATTATTGTCTTGTTTTGATGAATGAGAAAAAGGGAAAGTGTGACTGTAGAGGTCATGCTTTTTTTGTTTTTGACCAACTATGAAATGGAGTGCAAGTTTTAAGACATTGCGGGAATCCTTTCATGGAAAGCCTTGTTTTACTTCGTCAATTTGAGACATATGGATTCGTGGTTTCAGTCTATTTATGATAGGCAGAAACCACGTTTTTTTGTGTCTTGAACTAAAATATATTTCAGTTGGAGGTTTTAAACATGAAGATGATACGGACAGAAAATATAACGAAAAAGTATAAACGGTATAAGAAGCAGGAGGGAATGATAGGAAGTATTAAGGGTCTGTTTCATAGAGAATATGAAGAAAAAATTGCGGTAGATGCCTTTAACATGGATGTGGATGAGGGTGAGTTTATAGGGTTGATTGGACCGAATGGAGCGGGTAAAACTACCTTAGTGAAGATGCTGACTGGTATTATTGCGCCAACAAGTGGCGAAATTCAGGTCATGGGATTTTATCCTAATAAGCTGGAGAAGGCATTTAAGCATCAATATGCGGTAGTTATGGGGCAGAAGAGTCAGTTGTTTTTTGAACTGACAGCGGAGGATACGTTGAGACTGTTTAAAGAAATATATCGTATTCCAGAAGACGAGTATAGGAAAAATAAGAACTTTTTTGTGGAACTGTTTCAGGTGCAGGAACTTATGGATGTACAGGTAAGGACATTATCATTAGGAGAAAGGATGAAAATGGAATTGATTGTTGCATTGCTTCATAATCCCAAAATACTGTTTTTAGATGAGCCAACAATTGGACTGGATGCTGTGGCAAGTAAACAGATTCGGACTTTCTTGAAAAATATAAATGAATCGAGAGGAACGACCATCCTGCTAACTTCACATTATATGGAGGATATTAAGGCATTATGCAAACGCTCTATTGTAGTAAATTACGGCAGAAAAATATATGACGGCGATACGGATATGTTATTTGAACAATACCAGAAGAGCAAGAAGATGACTATATACTTTGAGCATTGCGTAGAGCCTGATGTTCCGGAACATTGCAGGATATTAGAAAAAACAAATGACAAACTGGTGCTTGAAATACCAAAACAAAATACAGAAAAAGTTCTGGAATCGTATATAGGTCATTATCCGATCCGGGATATTGGAATTGAGGAAGAAGAAATAGGCTCTGTAGTAGAGCGTATCTATAAGGAGGTGTAAAACGTGAAGAAATATTTGGAAATTGCCAGGGCATATATGAAAGCGCAGTTAATCTGGAGAGCAGATGTATTTGTTGATGTGATTCTGTCAGTGGCTAAGATATTATTTGCATGGATCTTATGGAGTATTTTGTTTGAAGGAAAAGAGCAGATAGCAGGATTGGAATTTCATGCCATGATTTCTTACTATATCATAAGTTCCTATCTATTCCAGATGGAAAAGTCTGCTGAAATCAGCCAGCAGATGACGGGGATGTTGAGAAACGGCACTTTTTCAAAATATATGGTGATACCGGTACAGACACAGGGCTATTTTGTGGCGATGGAGGTCGGGAAACTTGCATTTTCTTCAGGCATTGGCTTTTTAGCAACTGTTCTGTGGTTTTGCTTGTTCAGGATATCCATCGTACATACAGTCAATTTGAAGATATTGCTATGCGGAATTATCATGGTTGGTTTAGGTCTGCTGTTTATGGCTCAGCTCAATTATTTCCTTGGGATTTTAACTTTAAAATTTGAGGAGATCAGTACCTTTCTCATGATAAAGGATAACTTATCAGCAGTTGTGACAGGGGCAGTGATTCCCCTTGCACTTTTGCCGGAATGGATGATAGCCAGCATGAGATTTCTGCCGTTCTATTATGTTACATATCTCCCAAGTATGCTGTTTATAGGAAAATGTGAGGATGAAGCAGTGACAGGCTTATTGGTTTTAAGTATATGGTGCATTTTCTTTATTGTTTTAAATCAAGTAACTTATGAACATTATCGGATTAAATATGACGGAGCAGGAATATGAAAGATAATTTTAAATTTTTGAAAGAATTAATGAAATTAAGGCTATCCCATATCATGACATTCCGGTTGGGATTCTTTGGACCGTTTTTTGTTGATACCAGTTATTTTCTGGTTCAGCTTTTTGCCTTTGAGGCAATTTACGGACATGTGGATAAAATTCGTGGATGGGGGCATGGAGAAATCCTTGTTTTTGTAGGAACATTTTCCCTGATTAATGCCCTTAATATGACAATTTACTTTTTTGGAGTGATTTCCATACCTGAAAAAATACAAACAGGTGAACTGGATTTGTATCTGACCAAACCGGTAAATCCGCTATTGCGGATTACTTTTGAAAAAATAAATCCAGGTTCCATACCGCTATTGGCTTTCAGTGCATGTATTATTGCGTATGGGGTGAAAGAAATGGACATGGGTTTTTCATGGTCTAATATTATTAAATATCTGTTTCTAGTTTTTATGATGACGATACTGTACTACGATATGGAACTCTTGATACGATGCTTTGCCTTTTTTGTTTTCTCTGTAAACAATTTAACGAAAATTGAGGAGACAGCGATTAACTTGTGTTTGAAAATACCAGGGATTGCTTTTTATGGAATTTATAAGTTTATTTTTTATTGTGTATTGCCATATGGAATCATAGCAACGTTGCCGACACAGGCATTTATAGGGGCACTGTCAGTAAAGGGGCTGTTTTTTGGAGTAGCAATTGTGTGTATTTTTACTTTTTTTGCATTATCATTTTGGTCATATGGAGTACACAGATATGAAAGTGCAAGCAGTTAATTATTTTTTGTAATAGGAGGGAAGAGTTTTGATGGCGTAGTTATTACAGGGCCTAATACGGGCAGTAAAACAGTTACAATTAAGACAGTTGCATTAAATTGTATGATGGCACAATGCGGTTTACACGTGGCATGTAAAAAAGCGGAAATTTGTATGAACAGTAATTTTCTGTGTGATATAGGTGATGGGCAAAATATATCAGAGAATCTTTCTACATTTTCAGCACATATTGTGAATGTATTAGAAATATTGAAAAAAGTTAATAGAGACAGCCTTGTAGTTATTGGAGAAGCTGGGGAAAGCTGTGCTTTCTACATAGCCGGGAAAATGGGAATGCCAGAAGAGATGTTAAAAACGGCAATGAAGGCGGCTTACGGAAAAGAGGAAATATCGGAAAATTTGAAACAAGTGGTTTCTAAAAATCATTTAGAAAAGAGGAGGGTATCTGGTATTCAAAAAAGGAAAAGAAGGAATGAGGCAGCACAAAAAACTCTGGAATTTCAACTGGGAGACAGTGTTCTTATATATCCAGATAAAAAGATTGGCATTAACTTGACACACGCTGGGTATGGGGCGCTTTGTGTGGAAAATAGTCTGCCGGGATAGAATGGAGTAGGTTTTGAGTTAATAGACACTTTATTCATCACATAAACGTTGAATAAAGTGTCTATTAAGTGTTGATTAAAATAATAAAAAAGAATATAATAAATATGGAAGGGGTGATATTATGAATTTCGGTATGGAAACAGAGCTGATAGAGTTTAAAAAAACGACGGGAGAATTGAAAGAAGGCGTTATTTCATTAGCTTCTATGTTGAATAAAAATGGAAAAGGTACATTGTATTTTGGAGTAAGAAATGATGGTGAAATTTTAGGCCAGCAAATTGGTGATCGTACATTGCGTGAAATATCTCAGGGAATTGCGAATGCTATTAAACCACAAGTTATTCCAACAATTATTATGGAACTATGTGATGATAAAAATGTAATTAGAGTTACTGTAGAAGGAGATGAAAAACCTTATTCAGCATATGGAAAGTATTATATGAGATCGGCGGACGAGGACAGGGAAATATCGCCACAGCAGTTACGCAATCTGATGCTTAGCGTATCAGATTCTATCGTAAATATTGAAGCGAATAATCAAGAACTAAGTTTTGAGCAACTTAAGATGTTATATGCCGGAAATAGTCTTACACTTCGAGAAAATACGTTTAAGCAGAACTTAAATCTTTTGACACGTGACGGAAATTACAATTTAATGGCGGCTATTCTGGCAGATATTAACAGTTATTCTATTAAAGTTGCGGTATTTCGTGGCACAGATAAGACAGATTTGATTAGGAGGAATGAATACGGTTATAAATGTATGCTTGTAGCTGTAAAGCAGGTGTTAGACTATATGGAAGCACTGAATGATACCTTAGTGGATGTAGGTGGCAGTCTTAGAAAAGAGAGCAAACTGTTTGATTTTCCATGTTTTAGAGAGGCATGGTTAAATGCCTGTCTGCACAATCGTTGGTCAAGACAGACACCGCCAGCCGTGTATATGTTTGAAGATCGCATTGAGGTTATATCGGTGGGAGGATTACCAGAGGGACTTACACTGGAGGAATTTTATGAGGGGAAAAGTAAACCTGTGAATCTTGAACTCCAGCAGATTATGGTTCAGTTGGATTATATAGAACAGACTGGGCATGGTGTGCCTTTAATTGTATCTAAATATGGAAAAGAAGTATTTGATATTACCGAGAATTTTATTACAGTAACAATTCCATTAAACAAAGGTAAAGCAGTGAAAAGAGATTTACAAAAGAAGAAGGGGATTGTATTGAATGAATGTGATAAGAAAATATTAAGCTGGATGGAAGAGAACAGTAATATTACAGTAAATGAAATTAGTAGACAAATAGGAGTTGGAGCGACGACGGTTACAAAACATATTCGCGTTTTAAGAGAAAAGGGAATTATAAAAAGAATAGGTTCTAAGAAAAACGGGCAATGGAAAATTGAAGAATATTAAAATAAAATTTCCTAAAGAGCAAGAAATCTTATCAAGAGGTTCTCTACCGCCCGCACAGACAATGGGAGGCTTTTATCTGGGGGAGTCTGTGCCTGTGAATGAAAAGTTGTCGGAGATATCGGAGCAATCCGTTGGCATCAGGGGTCAAAATACCTTTTGACCCCAACATCATGA
>BLLT01000002.1 GCA_011958945.1 Lachnospiraceae bacterium
GGGCACAAAAGCTGCGCAGAAATGGAGTAAAAAATGGACAGACCGGTTCGGGTACTGCATGTGCTGGGGGGCTTAAGCCTGGGGGGCGCGGAAAGCCGTATTATGGATTTATACCGCTGTATGGACAGGGAGAAGGTGCAGTTTGATTTTTTGGTTCATCAGGATGGTGGAGAGATGGGCCGTATCCCCGAATTTTATGATGAGGAAGTAGGAAAGCTGGGCGGGAAAATTTATACTCTGCCCAAGTTCAGGGGATATAATTATTTCGGATATAAAAAGGCAGTAAAGGAGTTCTTCAGGGAACACCATGAATTTGCGGCGGTACAGGGGCATATGACCAGTACGGCAGCGATTTACCTTCCGGAGGCGGCAAAAGCCGGGATTTTGGTGCGGGCCGCCCATGCCAGGAGCGCGGGGGTGGATAAAGGGGTCAAGGGGGTTCTTACCAGACTGCTGCGTTTGCCGTTGTTAAAGAAGGCGGACTACTGTTTTGCCTGTTCTAAAGAGGCGGGCGAATCGGTGTTTGGGAGGAAATGGATAGATTCGTCCAAGGCTTTTGTGATTCCAAACGCAGTGGATGCGCGGAAATTCACGTATCGGGAAGATGTGAGAAAAGAAGTGAGGGAAGAACTGGGAATCTCCGATTGTTTTGTGGTTGGGCACGTTGGGCGGTTTCATTATGCAAAAAATCATGAATTTCTGTTGGAGGTCTTTGAGGATTTGCATAGCAGACTTCTCAAAGATGAAAAAAGCAAGCCACAAGGAGAAGGGGGAAAAGAGGGAAAGCGGTCTGTGCTAATCCTTCTCGGGGAAGGCTCCGGGATGGAGGGTGCAAAAGAACAGGCTAAAAGAATGGACATCGCCCAGGATGTATTTTTTCTAGGAAATCGGAAAGATGTGTGGAAGTATTACCAGGCTATGGACTTTTTCGTATTCCCTTCCCGGTTTGAGGGTTTGCCGGGAACGGTGGTGGAAGCCCAGGCGGCGGGCCTGCAATGCCTGATTTCGGATAGGATTACGAGGGAAGTGGGATTCAGCGAACTGGTGCATTATGAAGGCATAGAGACGGCGCCGGAGAAATGGGCAGAATATATCATAAATCATATGTTCTACGAAAGAAAAGATATGTGTGCTGGAGTGGAAGCGGCAGGCTTTGATGTGAGGGCTCAGGCAGAGCGGATGGAAAAATTTTATGTGACCGGCAAGATGGAATAAAAAGGGGAGATTAGTGATGAAAAAAAAGATAATGTTAATTGTTCCGATGCTTCACCAGGGGGGCTTTGAGAGGGTTTGTGTGGCAACGGCAAGGTTATTGGAGCCCCATTTTGATGTGTGCATTGTGATGTTCGACTCCAGGGATATTGCTTATGACATTAAAGGCCTGGACGTGACAGACCTTCATATGGGCGTTCGGCCAGGGAAACTGGCCAAGGTATTTAATGTGATAAAAAGAAGTATGGCTGTCAGAAAGCTGAAAAAAGAGAGGGGAATCGATATTGCTTACAGCTTTGGCCCTTCCGCCAATATGGTCAATGTGTTTTCGAAAACGGAAGCAAAAATATGGGTGGGAATCCGCAGCTATATGGACATGGATAACCATTTTCTGCTCCGCCTGTTTGCCGGGAGGGCGGATAAGATTCTGTGCTGCACCAAGAGAATAGAAGAGGAAATCGGGGAAAGGTACCGCTGTTCCAAAGCGGTTACCTTGTATAATCCGTTGGACGGCGAAGCCTTGAAAAAATCAGCCGAAGAAGCCATAAGGCTGCCATGGGATGAGAAGGAAAATATAATAGTATCCATGGGGCGGGAAGACGATGTGAAGGGTTTTTGGCATTTGATAAAAAGCTTTTCTTTGGTGAGGGCGGATATTCCCGATGCGAAACTGATGATTATAGGGGATGGGGAGTTTGAAGAGTACAAAGTTTTGGCGAAGCAATTGGGAATTGGGGATGATGTCTATTTCACAGGGCTGAAAAAGAATCCTTTTCCTTATTTGAAGGCGGCGAAACTCTATGTACTGACCTCTTACCGGGAAGGGTTTCCCAACGCTTTGATAGAAGCTATGTCCTTTGGCATTCCGGTAATTGCCGCTGACTGCCCCACCGGTCCTGACGAAATCCTGAGAAAAGGCGATAGTTTGTATGGAGTTCTCATTCCCAACATGAGCCCGGAGAAAAACCTGGATGCCGCGGCAATCAGTGAGGAAGAAAAAGGGCTGGCGGATGAAATGAAAAGGATGATAACGGATAGGGCATACTACGAAAAATACGGAAGGGCGTCTGCCAAGAGGGCGCAGGATTTTAATAATGAGAGTTATGCGGAGAGGTTGATGGGGTGGATAGTGGATTGCGCTGATGAGTAAGCTCGCCATCAATTTTCTGACGATAAATGGTGGCATATGACATAAGAACTGTGCAGAAATGAGGTAAAATATTGAAGATTCGTACGATTACTATAAAAAATTATAGATGTTTCGAAGAAATAACCCTCTCTTTGGGAGATTATATGCACGAAAGAGGCAAAGTATGGGGCGATAGACGATGAAAAGGTAGAAAGTGCAGAAAGGTATTTGGAACAGCTCGGAATCCAACGCCCAAGGAAATAATTTGCGATTCCCCTTTTAATATGTTAGACTATAAAAGTATATAACCAGTTTTTTCCTAATAGGCTTTCGAAATTTTTCAGCCCGGCTGTGGAGGGGGAATCCGGGAGGCTATCCTAAAATAAGGATGAATGGAGCGGCGGAATGAAGCGTAAAATAGCATTTCATTTAAACTGTCTGGAACAGGGGGGAGCGGAGCGGGTGGTATCCAATCTGGCGAACCAGTTTGCCAGGGAAGGATATGAAGTCCTTTTGGCTACGGAATGGTACGGGGAGAATGAATTTTCCATTGACAGGGAAGTTCGCCGGGTGCATGTAGGCCTGCGGGAGGGGGATGAAAAGAAATCCCGTATCGCCCAGTTTTTGCTCAGGGTGAAGTACCTGCGGGAATTTATGAAAACGGAAAGGCCGGATATTCTCATTGCATTTGCACAGCGGGCCAATTACCGGGCGTTGATGGCGGCTCCGGGAACGGGAATCCCTGTGCTGATATCTATTCGCACAGACCCGGTGGGGCATTATGATGCTTTGTCCGATAAAATACAGATTCCCTTGCTGTTTCCAAGGGCGGCGGGATGCGTGTTTCAGACAGAAGGGCAGAGGGATTTTTTCGCACCCTATCTGCAGGAAAATTCCAGGGTTATTTTGAACCCTGTTCACGATAAATATTTGGATGTGCCGGAACCGGTGGAGAGAAAAAAGGAAGTGGTCCAGTCCGGCAGGCTTGTGGATTTTAAGAATCAGCCTATGCTTTTGCATGCGTTTATGGAGGTGCATAAGAAGCATCCGGATTATATTTTAAAGATTTATGGCGGAGATTCTTTTGACGGAACGAAGGAAATATTGGAAGATATTATAGAAAAGAACAATGCGGGGAGCTATATCAGGCTGATGGGAGCCAGCGACAGCCTGGAAAAAGATTTAGTGGATGCGGCGGTCTATGCTTTTTCCTCTGATTGGGAAGGGCTTCCTAATGCGCTGTTGGAAGCGATGGCGCTTGGGCTTCCGATTGTGGCCACCGATTGTCCTTGCGGAGGCCCCCGTACGGTGATGGAGGATGGGGTCAATGGAGTGCTGATTCCAATAAAAGATCCGAAGGCGTTGGAGGAGGGGATTAATCGGTTAATTGAAAATCCAGGGCTGGGAGAGCAGCTTGGAAGGAATGCGCGGAAGATAGGGGAGATCGCTAATGGGGCGGCTATTTTTAGGCAGTGGAGGGATTATATTGAGGAGATTGTGGGGGGAGGTAGGGGATGAGTGTTTGGAGGATAAGTGTTTATTGGTTTGGATGAGAGAAAGGATAGAGTGGGATGTTTTCGTATGATGATTATAGGGAAATAATAAGGATTATTAAGGCTGCGGGGCTGCAGGCGGATTATGGGAGTGCTTTGCATAGGGATAAGTTTATAATTATGCGGCATGATGTGGAATATAGTGTGGAAAGGGCGTATGCCCTGGCGAAGGTGGAGTCCAGTATGGATTTTACTTCTACTTTCTTTTTTCAGTGGACGAATAATTCTTATAACTTGTTGTCCAGGAAAAACAGGGATTTGATTTGCGATATGCATGAGAGGGGGCAGAATATCGGCCTCCATTTTGCGTTAAACGGGATGACGGATATGCAGGAGGTGCGTAAGCAGATTATTAAGGAGATGCATATGCTTAGTGAGATGCTGGGATTCCAGATTTCTGAGTTTTCTATACATCGCCCTTCACCGGCAGTATTGGCGGAGAATATTAAGCTGCCCGGGATTATTAATGCGTATCAGGATGAATTTTTTACTTTTGCGGAGAATGTGACGCAGGAGTCGAAGCTGGGCGTGAAGTATATGTCGGATGCGAATCATATATGGAGGTACGGCTATCCGGATGAAAAGAATATTCTGGGAAATGATAAAGTACAGATATTGACCCACCCTTTTGCCTGGACGAAAAAGGGTTATGATAATTATGAGAACTTCAAAAGCCTTGTGAAGGAAAAATATGTGGAGTTGATTGATAGTATTGATAATGAATGCAAGGATTTTGGGGAATATAAGGATTCTTTCTTGGAACTTTTGTAGGATGAAGAACTGTGCCAGAGCGTGTTTGGAAGAACCCGGCATAGGAGAATTATGATTTGGGAGACGGGTTCATACAGGATATTGACTGGAAAAATGGGTATTTTGGTTTCGTGTTAGGGAAGCGGCATGGAGGTAGTGCTATGTGCGGTATTTGCGGTTATGTGTCGAAGAGGGATATTCGTCTGACACAGTTGAAAGAGATGAACGATACTATGTTTCATAGGGGGCCTGATGACAGCGGGGAAGAAATCTATGAGATAGCAGGGGGCTACCGGGTGGGGTTCGCGCAAAGGAGGCTTTCTATTATAGATTTGTCGGCGCTGGGGCACCAGCCTATGCACTCGGAGAACGGGCGGGTGAGCGTAGTTTATAACGGTGAAATTTATAATTTTCAGGATTTGAAAGAAGAACTTTCGGACTATCCTTTTCAATCCAATTGCGATACCGAAGTGATTATAGCGGCCTATTTGAAGTGGGGGATTGGCTGCGTAGAGCGTTTTGCGGGGATGTATGCCATCGCTTTGCTGGACAGGGAAAGCGGGGAAGTGTATCTGGTGCGGGATTGCATTGGGAAGAAGCCCTTGTATTATTGGGTGGATGGGGAGAACTTGGTGTTTGCATCGGAACTTAAGCCGATTATGGCCTGCCCGGGTTTTGAGAAAAATATTCGGAAAGATGTGATATCCCGTTTTTTATACCAGCAGTACATTAATGCCCCTGAAACAATATTTGAAAATGTTTATAAGTTGGAGCCGGGAAGTCTTCTTACTTTTTCACCTAACGGGAAGCCGCGTGGCAAGACGGGTGAATTTACAAGTTCGCACCGCGAAGCTGCAGAGAATGCGAAGCTTTCTTCTTCCGCAGGGAAAATAACAATCCGGAAATATTGGGAAATTAAGGATGTTTATCATAGGCAGAAGGAAAATCCGGTAAGGGATTATGGACAGGCCAAAGAGGAACTGAAAGGGCTGCTGAAAAAAGCTACTGCTTACCGGATGATATCCGATGTGCCTTTGGGGGCTTTTTTGAGCGGTGGGTATGATTCTTCGCTGATAACGGCGATAGCCCAGGAGCATTCCAGGGAGCCGGTGAAAACTTTTTCCATTGGTTTTCATGAAGAAAGGTATAATGAGGCCAAGTATGCCAAACAGGTGGCGGATTATCTGGGAACGGATCATACGGAATTGTATATTGATGAGAAGCAGATGTTCGATTTGGTGGAAAGCATCCCCCAATATTATGATGAGCCTTTTGCGGACAGTTCCCAGATTCCGTCTATGTTGGTGTCGGCCTTGGCAAGGGAAAAGGTGACGGTGGTCCTTTCCGGCGACGGCGGGGATGAATTTTACTGTGGATATAATATTTATGAAAACGTGGCTCAGGCACAGATGCTGGATATTCCGGGAGGGATTGTCCATGGCATTTGCCATCTGCCGCTGGTTCGGAATACAGGAATCGGGGGGAAGCTGCCTTTCCGGGTGAGGGTGATTGCGGAAAACCGCTGCAAAGAGACGAAAACTCAGTTCGGCGCAAGCAACTATATTGTGCGGGCGAGGAGAATGGTAAAGCATGACGGGCGTGGAGACGGGCAGCGGGACGGCAAACGGCAGCAGGGGAATGGGCAATACGGGAATCGGCAGTATGGAAGCGGACAGAATGGAAATGGACAATATGGGAATCCGGAAATGCTGCCCTGCCATTATGAAATAGAGAGCCGCTATGGGGAGAATAAATGGCAGATACGGCGTATGCTGCTGGATATGGATACCTATCTGCCGGGTGATATACTTTGCAAGGTGGACAGGGCTTCCATGAAGTATTCACTGGAGACACGATGTCCGATTCTGGACAAGGATGTGATGGAGTATTCCTTCCGCATCCCCCATGAGTTTAAGTTTCACAAAGGGGATAAGAAGCATATCCTGAAGGACATCGCTTATGACTATATACCGAAGGAACTGCTGGATCGGCCCAAGGTAGGATTCGGCGTGCCGCTGGATAAATGGCTGAGGGGGCCGTTAAAAGAGCAGCTATTGGCCTACAGCGAAAAGGATTATCTGGAAAAGCAGGGGATATTCGATGGGGAATATGTCTCGGGGATGATACGGGACTATATCCGCACAGGGGATGGAGGGCCGGCTACAGGGGCAAACTATTCCAAACTGTCCTGGTCCTTCTTCATCTTTGAACAATGGTATCAGCATTTTTTCAATAGACAATAAATACTTTTTTGCATGAGAGGATTCATGATGAAAAAAAAGCATATAGCCATGCTGATTAGCTCTTTGAATAAGGGCGGTTCGGAGCGGGTATTGGTGAATTTGGCCGAGTACTTTTATGGCCGGGGATATGAGGTTACCGTTGTTACCCAATACCGGACGGAGAATGAATATGAAATCAGCGGGGGAATCCGGAGAGTCTTTTCGGAGATTACGGAAGAAGAAAAAGGAAAAGGGAGGATTTCCAACTTCCTGAAACGGTTTTTTAAGCTGCGGGGTATCTGGAAGCGGGAAAAGCCGGATTTGATTCTTTCTTTTATCGGTAAAAATAATATGATGGCGATTATGACCTCCCGCTTTCTTGGAATCCCTACGATAGTATCGGTGAGGGGGGAACCGGCGGAAGAATATTATTCCAGGCTGCTGCGGGCAGCGGCGGCGGTGTTATTCCCTCTGGCGGACGGAGTAGTGCTTCCGGTGGAGAAAAGTGCAGAATTTTTTCCAAAGCCGGTCAGGCGCAAGGTCATTTGTCTGAAAAATCCGTTGAATCCTGCCTTCGTGCGTAAGAGATATGAGGGGGAGCGGGAAAAAAAGATTGTGGCAGTAGGGCGTGTGGATGCCAACAAGAACCACGAAATGATTATCCGGGCCTTTGCGGAGGTGGCGGACAGATATCCGGACTATCGGCTGGAAATATATGGCGAGGGGGAATTGAGGACATCCTTGCAGGTATTGGTAAAGGAACTGGGGCTGGAAGGGCGTATAATTCTGCCGGGCAGCATTTCGGATGTGGCGGAGCATATTTACAGGGCTTCTATATTCGTATTGTCTTCCTATTCGGAGGGGATGCCGAATACTTTGATAGAAGCCATGGCTTTAGGGATTCCGTCCGTTTCCACGGATTGTCCATGCGGGGGGCCGGCGGAATTGATTACAAATGGCGAAAATGGTTTCCTTATAGAGCCGGGGAATCAGGGAGAATTGCAGGATATCTTGCAAAAACTGATGGATGATGACCACCTGGCGATGAAAGTGGGGAAAAATGCTGCAAAACTGCAGGAAGAATTAAATCCTGAAACTATCAATAAATTGTGGGAAGAATATTTTAGTAGGTTTATTCCCGTGAGGAATGAGGTTATATAAATGACGCGTAAGCAGTTGGTACAGTCGATTATTTTCATAGTGTTATTTTTATATATTCTTATGACGGTGACTTATATTATAAGGACCAATGGGGATGTGAAAGATAGGTTTACCGGTTTTTATGCGGAAAAGAAGGATACGGTGGACGTAGTGCTGGTGGGTTCCAGCCCGGTGTATCCATATTTTGCTACTCCTATGATGTGGGGGGAATACGGCATCCGGGCTTATCCCATATCCAGCAACCTCCAGCGCCCGGTGGCGGCCGTCGGCCTGCTGGAGGAAATTCGCAAAACCCAGTCACCTTCCCTCTATATATTTGAAATGCGTATGTATACGGCGAGGGATATGGATTTGACCAACAATATGGCTTATACCAGGGGCGTAACGGACAACATGAAATATTCGTGGAACCGGGTGAAAACAATTAATGCCATGGTGGATGACGTTTCCGAAAGATATACGTATTATTTTGATATTTTTAAATATCATTCCAACTGGAAGACGATGGTGCTGCCGGAACAGCTGGCCTGTTTCCGCTATGAGAAACCGGATGACCAGAAGGGCTATGTGATGACCGATGAGGTAGGCCCTTGCGAGGCGGTGGATACTTCTGGCATTACGGAAAGGCTTCCCATGCCGGAATTTCAGGAAGAGTGCTTAAAAAATTTATTGGTGTATTTAAAAGAAAACGATTTACAGGCATTGTTTATTCTTTCCCCTACAGTGATGGAAGAAGAGAAGCAGAAGATGTATAATTATATAGAAGATATAGTAAATGCTTCCGGCTATGAGTTTTTGAATATGAATGATTATTATAGCGAATTAGGGCTGGATTTTGCAGCAGATTTCAGCGATTACGGCGGCCATGTGAATGGAGTGGGGGCGCAGAAATGCACGGCATTTCTAAGCAGCTACATCGCAAAGAATTATGGTTTGGAGGATAAAAGGGGCGAAATGGGCTTCGAAAGCTGGGATGCGGCCTATGAGCAGTGGAAACAGGAGTTGGAGGAAGCGAAAAAGACAATCGCAAAACATATAGAAGAAAAAGATTTCGCAGATGCCCCGGTGGAAGAACCGGAATAAGAGGATGAGTGGGGTGCTGGGAGCGGCGCTTGCGGAACTGGAGTAAGACTGGAAAACAGCAAGAGCCCGGACAGTGCCCCAGAGGTTTTACGGACGCAAAGCGGCCGGAAAAACTCTGCGAGAAGAAAGGGTGCTGGGAGCGGCTCTTGCGGAACTGGAATAGGAGAAATAGGATGTGCGGAATTGCGGGATTTTGTAATCTGAAGGGCAATTGGGAAGAAAATATAAGGAAAATGAATGCTAGGATGAATCACAGGGGCCCTGACGGGGAGGGGATTTATATCTCAGAGGACGGCAGGGTAGCTCTTGGGCATAAACGTCTTTCTATAGTGGATTTATCGGCCAACGGGGCACAGCCTATGCATTCCCATAGCGGGAGATATGTCATCGCTTATAACGGGGAAATCTATAATTATAAAAAAATAGCGGCCAGGCTGATAGAAGAAAACAGGGTGACGGCATTCCGCGGAAGTTCGGATACGGAGGTGCTGTTGGAGGCCATAGAAGAATACGGGCTGGAAGCGGCTATAACAATGAGCAAGGGGATGTTTGCCATTGCTTTATATGATACGAAGGAACAGGAGTTATTCCTGCTAAGGGACAGGGTGGGGGAAAAGCCGCTCTATTATGGTTTTACCGGAGGGGGAACTTTCGCGTTCGCATCGGAAATCGGAACGATAGCGGCTTTGGAAGGTTTTGATAATGACATTAACAGGGAGGTACTGGATATTTATTTTACCCACGGATACATTCCGGCGCCCTATTCCATTTATCGTAACATCTATAAGCTGGAGCCGGGATGCATACTTCGGATAAAATGCCCTTATGGGAAGGATGACATTTCCATATCCCCCTTCTGGTCCATGCGGGAAGCGGCGAAAAACGGACAGGATCATTTATTTAAGGGAACTGAGGAAGAAGCTTCCCAGGAATTGGAGCGGCTGCTGAAAGAATCCATTAGAGAGCAGATGGTAGCGGATGTACCGGTGGGGGCATTCTTGTCCGCAGGAATTGACAGCAGTACGGTGGTGGCTCTGATGCAGTCTTTAAACAGCGGCAAAGTTCGCAGCTTTACAATAGGGATGGAGGAGAAGGGATATAATGAGGCGGCGGCAGCCAAAGAAATTGCCAGACATCTTGGTACGGAGCATACGGAATTATATATTACGGAGAAGGATGCGGTGGCAGTGATTCCCAAATTAGCAGGCATGTTTGGCGAACCATTTGCAGATTCCTCCCAGATTCCTACTTATCTGGTGAGCAAAATGACCAGGGAGCATGTGACGGTATCCCTTTCCGGCGATGGCGGGGACGAACTTTTTTGCGGGTATACTTCTTATGAGTCGGTGAGCCGCATATGGAATAAGATGAAAAATATACCCTATTTCATCCGAAAGCCATGCAGCAGCCTGGTGCTGCACAGCCCGCTGGCGAAAAAGCAGATATACCGGACAAAGGGAACGCTTTTGGGGGCAAAGGGGCCGGGGCGGCTTTATGAAATTTCCTATGAGACCGACCCTCTTACGAAGAAAATCAGCAAAAGCCATGGGTATTGCCCGTATAAGTATAATCAGTATGAGGAAGGGTTTTTGGAAGAGGTCAACCATAATGTTATGCTGATGGACATGCTGATGTACCATCCGGACGATATCCTGGTGAAAGTGGATCGGGCGGCGATGGCGGTTTCGCTGGAAACGAGGGTGCCAATGCTGGATAAAGATGTGGTAGAATTCGCCTGGTCTCTTCCGGTGGAATATAAGAGAGAAGGCAGGACGGGAAAAAAAGTGCTGAGGGATGTGCTTTACCGGTATGTACCCAGGGAGATGATGGAACGCCCGAAGAAAGGCTTTAGCATTCCCATCGATAAATGGCTGTTAAAGCCGCAGCTGCGGGAGTGGGCGGAGAACTTGATTGACAGGAAAACGTTGGAACGGCAAGGGATATTGGATGCGGATGTGGTATGGCAGATTTGGAAAGATTTTACGGAAAGAGGAATTTGGCGGATTCAGATATGGTTTGTGTTGATGTTTCAACAGTGGCAGGAGATGGAGTTCCGCTAAGGCGGCGAAGGACGCCGCCTAAGGGGAAGTAACCATCTGAGGCTGAGGTGGGGGAAAGATGGGGGAATTCGTTGAATGGAAATACGGAAGGGGGAAGGGTATGAATATAATTAGGATGTCTGGGGGGATTGGGAATCAGATGTTTCAGTATGCGTTGTATTTGAAGCTGGTTTCCCTTGGGAAAGATGTGAAATTTGATGATGTGACGGAATATGAGTTGGATAATGCAAGGCCGATTATGCTTTCGGTGTTTGGGATTGAGTATCCTAAGGCGACGAGGGAGGAATTGGTGGAGATGACGGATGCGTCTATGGATTTTCTTAGCCGGGTGAGGCGTAAGCTGCTTGGGAGGAAAAGCGGGGAGTATCATGAAGCATCCATTGATTATGATGAAAAGGTGCTGGAGGCGGAGGATGCTTATTTGTGCGGCTGTTTCCAGAGTGAGAGGTATTTTAAGGATATCGAATGTGAGGTGCGGGAGGCGTATCGGTTTCGGAATGTGGAAATTTCGGGGGATATACGGGAGCAGATAGAGGAGTATGGGAGGCAGATTAGGGAGAGTGAGTCTGTGAGCATACATATTCGGCGGGGGGATTATCTGGATGCTGCCGATGTGTATGGGGGGATTTGTACGGATGCCTATTATAATAAGGCGATTCGTTATATGATGGAAAAATATGAGAATCCCCATTTCTTTGTTTTTACCAATGATAGTTTTTGGGCGGAAAAATGGTGTGAGGTAAGGGAGAGGGAGTTGGGGAAGCCATTCGTTACCATTAAGGGTACCAGTGAGGAGACAGGGTACATTGATTTGATGCTGATGAGTCAGTGTAAGGCTCATATTATAGCCAACAGCAGCTTTAGCTGGTGGGGGGCATGGCTGGATGATTCGCCGCAAAAATGTGTAGTGGCTCCTGTGAAGTGGCTGAATACTTGCGAGTGCCATGATATCTATACGCCGGATATGGTAAGAATCAGCGCGTCCGGGAAGATAGATTGATAGATTGCTATTGCAAGCCGGCAGACGAATTTATTCGTCTTGTAAATATTGTGCCTGCTCAATTTCTATTATATAGGAATGCATGTGGCACATGCATGAAAGTTTGCAGGCTATGGGAAGGGCATGGTTATTAGTACAACAACAGTTTGGCCAGACAGCCTGGCCAGAGGGGTAAAACAGTGGAAGAAAAATTGGTTTCCGTGATTGTAGCGGTATATAATATAGAAGAATATCTGCCGCGGTGTATAGAATCCATTATGCACCAGACTTACAGGAAGCTGGAGATAATCCTGGTGGATGACGGTTCTACGGATGGTTCAGGGGATATCTGCGATGAGTATGCCGGGAAAGATGACAGGATACTGGTGATCCATAAGAAGAACGGCGGGCTGTCCGATGCGCGGAATGCGGGGCTGGAGCGGGCCTCGGGGGATTATATCGGTTTTGTGGACGGGGATGACTGGATAGAGGAAGGAATGTACCGGGCCATGTACGAAGCCTGTGAGAGGGAAAAGGCCCAAGTGGCGGTATGCCGTTATAAACAAATTACGAAATCGGGCGTTATTGACGCTTCTGCCGGTAATAGTGTATCATTATCAAAGACAGAAGCGCTGGAAGTATATATTTGCGGGAACGAGCGCTATTTGATATATAATTCGGTTTGGAGCAAACTGTTTGAGAAAACGCTCATCCAGGGGATGCGTTTTCCGGTTGGAAAAAATTCGGAAGATATTATGTTTACCACAAAAGCTTTCTGTAAAATGGAGCGGCTGGCCTATCTGGACAAGGCATATTATAATTATGTGCTGGACAGGGAGGGCAGTATCATGAACGAGAAGGCAGGGGAACGGAGGATGAAGGATGAGATTCCTTTTTGGAGGGAGCAGATTGCCTATATCAGGGAAGCGGGCATGCCTCAATTATCAGATAAGGCGGCATATCATTTTTACAGGCGTCTTCTGTTTTACTATATAGATTTTATGGAGAAGAAAGAGACAAGGATATTCGCGGAGGAAATCGCCCGTCAACTGCGGGGGGAGAAGGAGAACATCCGCCGCATTTATGGGGAAAGTTATGTGGCAGCCGGAGATAAAGCGCGCATGAAGGTGATGCTGGCAATGCCAGGGGGATATTATCGGATCGTGAAGTTATATGATAAGTTCATAATTCCGCTTCGAAATAGAAAAAGGAAGCATCCTTAAGGATGCGGGAAAAGATAAGGATGAAAGAGGACAGATGATTATATGAAATTAATCAAAAGAGTAATTGCAATTTTAACGGAAAGGCAGAGAAAGCTGCTTGTCTTTATGCTTCTGATGATGTTAGTGGGGGCGGGGCTGGAAACGGCGGGAACGTCGTTGCTCATTCCCTTTATTACCATTGCCATGGAGCCGGACAGCGTGTTCCAGAATGAATACTTGAAATATTTTTATGATTTGATGCATTTAACCAGTGTGAACGGGTTTTTGGTTATGCTCTCCATTGTGTTAAGCGCTGTATTTGTCCTGAAAAATATTTATCTTTACTTTATGTATTATGTACAATACCGTTTTATTTACAACGGTCAGTTCAATACTTCCAGAAGCCTGTTCAAAGATTATGTGCGGCGCCCATATGAGTTCTATTTAGATGCCAGCACGCCTGTGGTGATGCGGCATATTATGAGCGATGTAAACGGCTCTTATAATCTGCTGCTGACGTTTTTGCAGTTGTTTACGGAGCTATTCATTTTTGCGGCTCTCCTTGTTCTGGCCCTGGTGTACAGCCCGGCTATGACATTGGTGATGTGCGCCGTGCTGGGCATTATTTTACTGGCCAATAAAATGATATTAGGCCCTATCCTGCGCCGCTTCGGCCATGAGGTGCAGACCAACAGCGCCCTCACCACCAAGTGGATTATGCAGGCAGTGAACGGTATGAAGGAGACAAAGGTTTTAAATAAAGAACGTTATTTCGTGGAGCAGTACGAAAAAAGCGCGGACAAGCTCAATACCATCCAGAAAAGGCAAAACTCCATGCAAAATATTCCCCGGCTTATGATAGAAACCGTATGCATGTGCGGAATCCTTTTGGTAATGGCGGTGTTCCTTTCCATCGGCAATAACTTAAACGAAATGATAACCCAGCTGGGCGTATTGGCCGTGGTGGCCATCAAACTGATGCCCAGTGCCAATAAACTTTCCACTTATATCAATAATATTGCATATTATGAGCCGTCCCTTACTGCGGTGGAAGACATCATTATCCGCAGCCATCAAAAAGATGTGGATACGGACATACTTTTCCTGAAAAAGGAAATCGAGCCCATGGATTTTTCAAAAGAGGTGAAGCTGGAAAATATTACTTACCGTTATCCAAACACAGAGGTGAACATACTGGAAAATGCCAGTGTTTCCATCCCTATTGGCAAATCCATCGGCTTTATCGGCCCGTCAGGGGCAGGCAAATCCACTACGGTGGATATTCTGCTTGGATTGCTGGAACCCCAGAAAGGAAAGGTAACGGTGGACGGCATTGACATACGCACTAACCTGCCGGGGTGGTATGCCAGAATCGGCTATGTGCCCCAGATGATATTCATGCTTGATGATACGATACGGAATAATGTGGCCTATGGTGTGGACGAGAAAGATATTGATGAAGAACAGGTCTGGTATGCTTTGCGGGAAGCTCAGATGGATGAATTCGTAAGGGGGCTTCCGGATGGGCTGGATACCAGTATCGGGGAGCGCGGTGTGCGCATTTCCGGCGGTCAGCGGCAAAGGCTGGGCATTGCCCGGGCATTGTATACCGAGCCGGAGATTATGATATTCGATGAAGCAACGTCTGCGTTGGATAACGATACCGAGTCCGCGATTATGGAAGCGATAGAACGTCTGCATGGGAAGAAAACCCTGGTCATCATTGCCCACAGGCTGACTACGATTGAAAAATGCGATGCAGTCTACCGGGTGGAGGAACTGGGATTCCATAAAGAAAGGTGACGGGAATTTGGACCGGTGAAACATAAAGGAGTCTGTAAAACAAACATTTGTGCAAAAACGCACAAATGCCGGAAAGGAACAGATAAACATGAGCGAATATAAGAACGGGCGGCTGCAGCTGCCGAATGTAACTTTAGCTGCGGTGGACAGCGTACGGGTCAGGGCTTCCGTGAAAGCTTTGCAATACAGCATGAGAGAGATAGACTTTGGTGAAGTGCTTATGATTACCCACAGAAAGCCGCTGTTTTTGCCAAAGGGAATCACCTATCGCCATATCGATAAGCTAAAAAATATCGATGCTTTTAATTATAGCATGATTTATAAAATCCATGAGTATATACACACCGATTTTATGCTCCTGGTGCATTATGACGGTTTTGTGGTAAATCCGGATATGTGGCGGGATGAATTTTTGGATTATGATTATATCGGGTCACCGTTTCCGCTGCCAAAGGATGATTTTTCCTACCGGGATATAAATGGGAATATCTGCAGGGTAGGAAACAGCGTATCTATCCGGAGCAAAAGGCTGTTGGAGTTTCCTTCCAAGACGGGCATACCCTTCGAAGCGGATCACGGTTTTTTTAATGAAGACGGATTTATCTGTTGTAAAAACAGACATTTGTTCGAAGGGGCGGGAATGAAGTATGCGCCCTTGGAAGTAGCAAAATATTTTGGGCACGAATCAATGATACCCGAGGTGGAAGGAATCCGCCCCTTTGTTTTCCATAAATGGGCGGGAACCAATGGGGAGTATCCGAAATTTTACTCCCGCGGGTAACGGGTCAAGCTGCCGGATTTGTGCGGATATCTGGCGGCTGCCGCGAGGCTGTCTGTTTTTCGAAGAAGGGGAGATGCCGCCCCGGTGAGAGGGCAATGCCCAGCTGCCTGCAGGGGTTGCTGCCTGAATATTTTGGACAAGTTCGCAGGTTGAGAGAAAGGTATGGTTATTGGAATGGTATACGATAGTTTTCAGTTTTTTAATGAATTGGATATATTGCTGCTGAGAATGCATATTTTAAATGATGTGGTGGACCGGTTCGTTATCAGCGAATCTACGGTTACGTTTTCCGGGGATAAGAAGCCGCTTTTTTATGAGGAAAATAAGGGGATGTTCAAGGAGTTTGAGCATAAGATTATCCACAATGTGGTGGACGATACGCCTATGGACTGCGATGCGTTTACAAGGGATCATCATCAGAAGTGTGCGGTGGCCAGGGGCTTAAAAGGCTGTAAGCCGGAGGATATTGTGATTTTCAGCGATGTGGATGAGATTCCCAATCCTGTCACATTGAAAAAACTGCTTCCCCAGGTGGAGGATGGGAAAATTTATATGCTGGCCCAGAGGCTGTTTTACTGTTACCTGGATATGGAAGAGGTTTCCGGAAGGCTTCTTTCGGTAACCGGGGAATTTGATGGGGTGGACAAGCCGATGTGGCTTGGAACGAAGGTCTGCCGCTATCATATGCTGGATCAATATACTACCGAAGAACTGCGGAACAAAGAGCAGAAGGCAGTAGGCGTGCGCGTGCCGGATGGAGGATGGCATTTCAGCTATATGGGGGGCGGAAAGAACCAGCCGGTGGAGGAACGGGTAAAATATAAGATAAAAAGCGCGGCGCATCAGGAATATAATAACCGCTCTACTCTGTCAAAGGTGAGAAAGAATATCAGGAATCATGCGGATATTTTCGGCAGGGATGCCCAAATGATCCAGGTGAAAATAGATGAGACGTTTCCGCAGTACCTGAGGGAAAATATCGACAAATACCAGTATCTGCTTTATCCGAAAAAGAAGTGGTTTGAATTTTGGAAATAGAGGCTGATGCAGGGCTTGAAAGTATGGGGGGAGGAAGGGGGATATGGAAGAAATGGATGATATTACTACAAAAATGAATGGAATTTCCACGAAATTAAACGATATTTTCCCGAAAGAAGATGACATTTTCTTGAAAACAAGCAATATTTTTCAGAAAACGGATAATTTTTTCCTGATTCATAATTTTAATACAGTTCCGGAAGAACTTCTCGCTTATTGTAAGGATTACTTGATTGTGGATGCTTCCACGGATGAGGGAACGGTAAGGACATTGCAGGAAAAAGGGCTGCATTTTATTCATGTGGAAAATACGGGACACAATATAACCACCTATTTTACGTATTTTGCGCAGCATTATGCGGAACTGCCGGAGGTAATATGCATCTGTAAGGGAAATATGCTGGAGCGGCATTGCTCCAAGGAGTACTTCGATAGAGTGTATGATAACTCTTATTTTACTTACCTCTATGAAGACAAGGAAAGCAGGCCAAAGTTTTCCAAAGTGAAGAACGAGGAAGGGGATGGGGGAGGGAAAAGCAGTGGAAATGAAGTCGCAATAAGCAGTATTTCCAGCCTTGTTTCCGAGAGCCAGTATATAGAAGAAAATACCTCATGGTATGTGGATTCGCCCAGCCATCCGCACAGGTATTTTGATGATTTCGATGATTTGCTTCAGTTTATTTATAAAAATCCGGTGATTCCCCGGTATTGCCTTTTTTCGCCGGGGGCTTGCTATATTGTAAGGCGGGAGCAGATAAGGAAAAATTCGCCGGAATTTTATCTGAATTTGAACAAGATTATGAATTATGCCCTGGAGCCGAATTTCCCGGCGGAGGCGCATATGGTGGAACGGATGCTGCCGCTTATTTTTGAATCGGCCTATGAAGTGAACGGCTGGATGGAGGACGGTGAGGCCTTTGACAGGAAACTGGAAGAGCGGGCGGAGATTATCCGGAAAAAAGATGAATGGAACGGCAAACGCTTTAAACGGCTGCGCCGCCTGTTGGGAAAAGGGTAAAGTGTGAGAAGGCTTTCCGGGTTCGCAGAACCCGTCGACTCTGCCATGTGTAAAAGCCGTGCAGAAACGTGAAAAAGTGAGGGATGATACCGCATGATTGGAACTGAGTTTATAAAAGGGCAGGGACTGGGGAATCAGCTGTTTAGCTATGTATCGGCAAGGTGCATTGCCAGGGATCTGGGATATGGATTTGGAACGGCAGGGCAGGAGCAGCTGGCGGTGAATATCCACAGCAAAAAGGGCATGTACTTTATGGATATGGATTTGGGAGTGCCCATAACGGATAAAGGGCAGTATCAAATCTATCAGGAAAAGGAAGACAGGCTGTATCTGAAAACCTGTGTCCATGATATGACGCATGGGTGCTATGTGGCGGATGCAGATGAAGATTTATATAATATCGGCGACCAGACGCTGATTTATGGAAACCTTCAGGCAGAAAAGTATTTCCGGGCGCACAAAGAGGCGGTAAAGGAATGGCTGAAGGTGAAAAAGGAATACGATTCCTATCAATATACGAAAGACAACCTGTGTATCATTAATATCCGGGGCGGGGAATATACGGGTAACAGAGCCTTATTCCTCCGCAGGAAATATTGGCTGGATGCCATGAAGAATATGCGCAGCATCAGGGCGGACATGGAATTTATGATTGTCACGGATGATGTGAAGGCGGCGGGGCGTATCCTGCCCGGCCTTGCGGTAAGCCATGGGGAACTGGCGCAAGACTATGTAACGATAAAGAACGCCAGATATTTAATCTTGTCCAATTCTTCCTTCGCCTTTTTCCCTGCCTATACAAGCGAAACGGTGGTGAAAATTATCGCCCCAAAGTATTGGGCCAGGCATAATGTATCGGACGGCTATTGGGCTTCCGGACAGAATATCTACGAGGGTTTTTCCTATCAGGACAGGCAGGGGAGGCTTTTTAATGGGGAAGAATGCAGAAGAGAATGGGAAAACTACAAAAAACGGGCAAATTTTACCCTGGGAGAGAAAAAATATACACAGCAGGAAGTGAAACGGCAAGGCCAAAAAGACAGGGCGCTGTACTGGGCGGATAAAGTGGCCGGGCGGCTTAAAAGAATGCTTTGAGGGAACTGCGTTTTCAAGTTCGAAGTTTGCATATAGCAGAGGGGGCAGATGGTCCATATGATGAAAGTATCAATTTGTATCCCGGCTTATAATAATGAACCATCGGTGAGACGGCTGCTGGAATCCATTGAAAGGCAGAACTTTAAGGACTATGAAGTGATAATCACCGATGATTCCGTCACAGATGGAATAAAGAAGCTGGCAGAGGAAAAAAGCTATGTAAAATATTATAAGAATCCGCAATGCCTTGGCGCGGCGGCCAATTGGAATGCCGCAATTTCCAAAGCCCGGGGGGAATATATAAAAATCATGCATCATGATGACTGGTTCACCGATGAAAACAGCTTAAGGGAATTCGTTAACATGCTGGAAGAACACCCGGAAGCCTGCCTTGGCTTTTCGGGCAGCAGGCAGGAGGAAAAAGAAAAAAGCTATGAACGCCACATCGCTCCGGAGGATGCCGCATTCATAGCCCAGGACTATAGAAACCTTTACCTGGGCAATACCATCGGCGCACCAAGTGCGGTGATTGTCAGAGGAAGTATAATGGCGGAATACGATGAAAAGCTGACCTGGCTGGTGGATATGGAGTACTATATGAACCTGCTAAAACATACCCCGCATTTTATATATACCGAAAAGCCATTGGTCTCCATAGGGGTAGGCGATGACCAGCTCACAGAAGCCTGCCGCGACAATAAAGAACTGAATGTCTTTGAATATGGCTATATTTATAAAAAATACCATTTGGAAAGCCAGGAAAAATACCGTCAGAAGCTTCTCATGATTTTGCTGGATGCAGGAAAAAGCGAAGAAGAAGTTACGGCTTATGGATTTCCAAAAGGCGTATACCGAAGAGAAATGAGAAAAAAACTTTTCAGTAAAATAAAATGGAAACTAACCCACCGCATCTGAAGGGGAATCAGCCTACAGCATCTGAAAGGAAAACACAATTGAAACCGAACCGGCAATCCGAAGAAAGATTCCAATTAAAAGGAACAAATAATCCAAAAGAAGCGAAAGCCCCGGCCCAAGTGTCCAAAATAGACAAAATCGGCCTATATCTTCTGTATTTTAGCGTGACATTGGAAATCATAATTGTTATCATAGACAAAAGCAACTACACTAACCCGCTGGAAGGCCAGCTGTTTCGTATTACCTTTCTGCTGGCAGCAGGAAAAGTGCTTTGCACAAAGTATTCGCTGAAAGAATGGGCAGCGCTGATTATGTTCGGGCTTCTGGGCCTGATATCTTATAAGATAACTGGAAGGAATGAAATCCTGCGTATCATCGCATTTGTGGCCGCATGCAAAGGAACGGATGTAAAAAAGCTGTTAAAATATGTTTTTTACCTGACAACGGCAGGCTGCCTTCTGCTCGTCTTCCTATCGGTTACAGGGATTTACGGCGGGCTGGCATTGGAGACGGATTTCGGCAGAGGATACCGTCAGGTAAGGTACTGCCTGGGGTTGGGCCATCCCAATGCCCTCCACTGTATGTTTATGATGTTGGTGCTGCTGGGGCTTTATTTGTACCATGAAAAGATGAAATGGTATGGATATCTGGTTTTACTGGGCATGAATTACGGGCTATATCTTTTAACGGATTCCAATACGGGGATGCTGATAACTGCCTGTGGAATTATTGGCGGGGCTATCCTGTATTTCTGGAAGGGTTTAAACGGGAAGAAATGGGCATATTTTGCCGGGGCTGCATTGCTGTTGGCCTGTGCGGGCTTTTCGGCGATGGCGGCAGACGCCGGGCTGGCTAAGCCAAGCAAGGCGGAAACAGCCGATCAGAGAAAGTTTGGCAATCCTCTGATTCAGGCGGCGGAAGAGCATCTGAACGGAAGGATTATAGATTTGCACTATGGTTCGGTAAGGCAGGAGGGAACAACCGCCACATGGACGTTGTTTTCCCGCCCGGAGAATGACTATTATTTCGATATGGGGTTTGTCAGGATTTTTTATTGGTATGGGGTGATACCGGGTATTCTCTGTATTTTGCTGCTGCTTCTTTTGCTGAGGCAGCTTTATAAGGAAAAGGATGGCATGGGGCTGGTAATGATATCGGTGCTGGCCGTTTATACAATAGTAGAGGCCCATCTGGTATCCGTATATATCGGGAGAAATTATATATTGTTTTTAGCGGGAATGTATGGCAGCAGTATGCTTGGCCTTAGCGGCGTGAAGGAAGAGTATCTGTGGAAGGCATACCGTCTGCTTGGGAAAATGGAGCGTTTATGAAACAGAAGAACAAGATCGTAGAAGTATATGGTATATGGTTTTTAGATTTGGTGAGCATTCTTGTGTCATTTATTGTCGGCACTTATATTCGATTTGGGAATTTCAGGGATATGGGAGACCGGAATGTGCATTTTTTGGTTTGCCTTTGCCTCATGCTTTTCTGTACGATATACAGTTTCTTTTTTGACTGGAACAGGAATTTTTTGAAAAGAAATATCTGGAAGGAAGGAATTGCGGTTTTTCAGTATAATGCCATTATGCTATTGGTGGTAAACTTATTGATGACAATGATGAAATGGGCGGATGTTTTTTCCCGTCTCGTATTGCTTTACTTCTTCATATTGAACATAATATTGTCGCTTGTGATTCATCTTAGCGTAAAAAAAACGATGTATACTTACTATTCTTCGGAGCAGAATTCCATAAAGGTGATGGTAGTTACCCAGGGGAATTTGATTGATGAGACGCTGGACAGGCTGGAGCAGGATTTGGATATTTATTATCAGATTGTGGCGCTGGCCTGTCTGGATTACAATATGGAGGGGAAAAAGATACGGGATATTCCGGTGGTGGCCGGAAAGGAAGATTTGATTGAAGTGGCAACACAGATGGCGTTGGATGAAGTATTTTTAAACCTTCCGGGTATTTCCCAAAGCAATATGGAGAAGATGATACGCGGTTTTAAAGAAATGGGCGTGGACTGCCATTACAGCCTGGAACTGCCGGGGATGGATGCCAACAGCAGCAAGGTGGAAAGTTTTGGAAATTATACAGTCATCACTTATACCACATTCCAGAGCAGTTATAAGCGGATGATGATTAAGCGTGTGATGGACATCGCAGGCGGACTGGTGGGAATGCTGATTACTTTGCTTTTTTTGCCTTTTGTGGCATTAGCCATTAAACTGGATTCTAAAGGGCCGGTGCTGTTTTCCCAAATCCGTATTGGCAGGAATGGGAGGCGCTTTAAAATATATAAATTCCGTTCCATGTATATAGATGCCGAAGAGAGGAAGAAGGAACTGGAAAAGGAGAATGAAATCAAGGGGCTTATGTTTAAAATAGAAAATGACCCCAGGGTTACAAAGGTGGGGGCATTTTTGCGGAAAACAAGTATCGATGAACTTCCCCAGTTTTATAATGTTTTTAAAGGGGATATGAGCCTGGTGGGCACCAGGCCGCCTACTGCGGATGAATTTGAAAAGTATAATCAATACTACAGGAGAAGAATCAGTATGACGCCGGGGCTGACAGGTATGTGGCAGGTGAGCGGAAGAAGCGATATTGAGGACTTCGACGATGTGGTAAAATACGATCTGATGTATATTGACAATTGGACTTTGCGTCTGGATATTAAGATTCTGTTCCAGACCATAGGGGTGGTACTGTTTGGAAAGGGAGCAAAATAATGAATTTAGTGATAGACTGTTTTAAGCAAGTGAAAGGGGCGGGGAAAAGCATCGGCATCTATAACCTGGCTTTGAGTATAACGCGCCATTTGGGGGAGCGGGTGCAGGAACAGATGAAGGTACAGGAGGAATCCGGCAGGCGAGCGGGCGGTGAGAGCGGCATCGGGCCGGACGAAAACGGCGGAAGAAAATGGAATGGAAGCAATGGGGAAAGGACGGGCAGAAACAGCGGGGGAGAACAGGACACCATCATTGTGCTGGGAAATGCATATAATAGGGAAGAATTCGATGTGCCAGGCGTTACATTTGTGGAAGTGGACGGGAATCCGTTAAATAAATTGTACTGTGTTTTGTGGGAACTTTGGCTGGTAAAAAAATATGCCGCGAATTATCAGGCGGACAGGGTTCTCTTTCCCAGGGGATACCGCCCGATAAGCCGGAATGGAAATATCGGAAAATGCAAAGGGGGCAGGAAAATCAGGGATACTATTATTATCCATGATTTAATCCCATTCTATTATGACAAACATTATCCGGGATTTTTTAATAAGCTGGAAAATGCCTATATTATGAGCCGTCTGAAAACTTCCATGAAGAAGGCGGGGAGGATTATCACCATTTCGGAAGCCTCCAGGAAGGATATATTGGATAAAGTTCCCGGATGCGGCGGGAAGATAGCAGTGATTAACAATGGGCTTAATGATGTGTCCTTTGACAGGAAAAGGGAAGGCTTAGCTGGGGGGAATGGAGGAGGACCCTACATCGTAGCGATGACTTCCACTCTGCCCCATAAGAACGCGAAAGGGGTTTTGAAAGCTTACGAGGAATATTATAAAAAGGCGGAGAAACCGCTGCGCCTTGTGGTAATCGGCATAGAAAATACTTCTTTGTATAAGGAGATGGAAAAAGAGGCTGCAGCACATGTGACATGCCATAAGTTCTTTCAGGGCTTCGATGAAGTATGCCGGGTAGTGTCCGGAGCCAGGGCATATTTATTCCTGTCTTATGTGGAGGGCTTCGGTTTTCCGCCGCTGGAAGCGATGCAACTGGGTGTGCCGGTGGTATGCTCCGGCCGGAGCAGCCTGCCGGAAATCGTGCAGGATGCTGGGATTCTGGTAGAGCCGGACGACCTGGGGGCGGTGGCCAATGCGCTGATTAACGTAACGGAAAAGGAAGAAGTGAGGGAGGAACTGATAGAAAAAGGATACCGTAATATCCAACGCTTTTCCTGGGAAAGCAGGACTGAATTATACTGGAAGGAATTGTTTGAGTGAGCAGGCTATTTATATATGATACTTCTAATTTCATAGATTTTCCTATCGGGGGGCAGTTGACAAGTATCGGCAATTTTCTCCGTTTTATCTGCGAAGAGCATCCGGAACGGACGGAAGATATTGTGCTGGTAGGAGTGACGCTTTGCCAGGGTGAGATAGGGAAAATAAAGAAAATAAACCTTTATGGAAGGCAGATTTCCTTCCTGCCTGTTACAACGGCAGAAAAAGATTTGGGGAATACGGCCAGTTCCCTTCGGCTGAGATATGTAAAAGGGCTGTTAAAGTGCAGGAAATTGTTGAAAATAGCAAAAAGGGACTGCAATTATGTACATTCGCCGGAAGCATACGGAATCGTGAAGCTTTTTTGCCCTGTGGCACGATGCGTTATTTTTTCCCATGGCAGTTATTTTAATATGGAAAGGGGATTCCGGTTTTTCCAAAAAAATCTGTTGGTGAAAAAAGGGTTTGTCCTTTATCTGAAATGGGTGCTTAGAAGCGCCAATTTGATTTTGCTGCTGGACAAGGACAGCTTAAGGGATTATAAACCATATAACTCTAATCTGGTGCAGGTGGGAAATTCTATTATCTGCCCGGAACTTCCGGAAGGAAGGCATGTGTTAAGGGAAGGCAAAGTCAGGGAAATACTCTTTGTGGGACGCCTTTCCAAGGACAAACGGGTGGAGCCGATTATCCGGGCGGTGGAGGGTATGGGAAAAGCAGGATTTGGGGAGGAAGGCAGCGGAATGGATGGAAGTGAGATTCGCCTGACTATCGTAGGAGACGGCGAGGAATACCACAACCTTATACCTTATGCCGGCGAGCGCATCCGCTTCGTAGGTGCAGTGCCGCCTAAAGAGGTGAAAGAATATATGCAAAATTCCGATATCCTGGTGATGAATTCCTCCTTTGAGGGGGTTCCCATGACAATTCTGGAGGCGATCAGCTATGGGCTTCCGGTGGTCAGCACGAATGTGGGAGGGATTGGCGAAGCGCTTCATTTCGGGCAGGATTCGGAAGAAACGGATGGAACGGCGGAAGGCATACAGGCCGCAATCAGGCGGATAGAAGCCCATTACGATGTATATTCAAGAAATGCTTATGAGAATTCCAAGGCATATGACTACCGCACTTTAAACAGGAAAGTGTACGATTTGCTTTGCGGATACTGGGGATGTTAGGAGAAGAGTATGGGGAACAGGAAGATTAGCATTATCGTGCCGGTATACCGGACGCAGGAATATTTGGGGCGGTGTGTGGACAGCCTGGTGAATCAGACATACCGGGAGACGGAAATTGTCCTGGTGGATGACGGTTCACCGGACAAATGTCCGAAAATATGTGATGACTATGGGGAACGAGATAAAAGAATCCGGGTAGTCCATAAGGAAAACGGCGGCCTGGTCAGCGCTTGGCAGGCAGGGGTAAAGGCAAGTACCGGGGAGTATCTGTGTTTTGTGGACAGCGATGACTGGGTGGAAGGGGATATGCTGGAGAAAATGGCAGCATTTCTTTCGGAAGGGGAAGACGACAAAAAAGAAATCATTTGCTGTAATTTTGTAATCAACCGGCCAGGAAAAGAGACGGAGCATTTCCACGGGCTGAAACCTGGGATTTATGAGGGGGAGTATTTGCAGGGGGAAATAAAAGATAATCTGCTTGGGCATGAAAACCGGAAAATTTCCATGTCCCGCTGCATGAAGCTTTTTTCCAGGAGTCTGATAGAAGATAATATCAAATATTCCAATCCCCGCATCACTATGGCGGAAGACGTGAATATCGTTCTTCCGGCGCTATTGGATTGTAAGCGGGTGGTGATTATGGAGGGGGCGTTGTTCTATCACTATTTTTATAATGATGTCTCCATGGTGCACAAATATGACAGCAAAATGTATGAAGGAATAAAGACCCTATATCGGACAATCAAGGAAATCTATAAGGCCAAGGGCAGGGTAAGCGGCGCAGGGCAGGCGGATAGGGAATACATTTACCTGTTGCTGTTAGCCCTTAAAAATGAAATACGGGGCGGGGAGAAAGGATATGGAAACAGGGTGAAAAGTATCTGCCAGGAAACAGAAAACCGGGAAGTCATCGGTTCAAACCGGGTTTCCGTGCTGGATAAGGGAAACCGCCTGCTGTATTTCTTGCTGAGGCATCCCTGGGGATGGGCCATAGCAGGGGTTCGGATGGGGTTTTTGATGAAGAAATGAATTGAGGCGAAATCATTTTTCGAGATGAAGTTTCGTTAAAGATGCAGAATAAGCAGTTCAAGTGAAGCGGAATCACTTTTGGTTTGCAGGCTTTGGAAAGGGCATGGTTATGGTATGCAGGGATATGGAGGGAGAAAAATAAGCATAATAGTGCCCGTATACAACGGTGCAGCGTATATAAAACGGTGCATGGAGGGCTTGTTGGCGCAGACTTATCCCAATATGGAAATTTTGCTTATTGATGACGGATCTACGGATGGGAGCGGCAGGATATGCGATGATTTTGCAGATAAATACAGCCAGGTGAAGGCATACCATGTAAAAAATGCAGGCGTTTCGGCGGCCAGGAATAAGGGGATAGAGGAATGCAGCGGAGAATATGTGGGTTTTGTGGATGTAGATGACTATTTACTGGAGGATATGACGGAACATCTGGCCAGGATGCTGGAGGAAACAGGCAGCGATGTAGCCGGGTGCGGATTTTTTGAATTTGGGGGAAAAATGGAAGAGGGTGCGGAGGCGGCAAGGGCTGACGCTGTAGGGCGGTGTGCAGGTAAAAAAGCGGATGTACCCCAAACGGAAGGGCTAGAAATCCTGTCGGGAAAGGAATTTATTGAAAAAGGAATCCTTAGGAGCGATACCAGATGCTGGAGCAAGCTTTACAGGAAGTCGGCGATAGGGGAGTTACGGTTTGCCGAAGGGCTGACCATCGGTGAGGATATGCTTTTTTTGCTGGAACTGGCGAGGATGGGAAAGCAGTTTTGCCGAAGCAGCTACCAGGGATACGGCTACTATACCAATGAAGAAGGTGCAATGCGCAAAGGGTTTAAGGACAGCTATATGGACCAGATTGTCTGTTGGCAGAAGGCTTTGGCATATATGGAAAAAGAATTGCCCCAGCTGGCCGACAGGTCGGCATCTATCCTGCTGATTTCCGTAATGCTGGTGGTGGGAAAGCTGGCCATTCTTTCCGGAAAAGAGAGAAAGGCGAAGAAAGAATATGGGGATAAATGTTACCGGCTGGTGAAGGAGTACAGAAGATATGGGAAGGCATATCAGGGATTGGACGCAGGATACCGGTTGAAAGTGACGCTGTATCTGTATGCGCCGGGGGTGTATATGTGGCTGTATCATTGGAAGGGCAAGAAATTGCAAATCCGTAGTGTTACCAGAAAGGACATCATTATGCCAAAGGATAAAATTATTTTATATATGCATGCCGGGAGCGGCAACCATGGCTGTGAAGCAATTGTGAACAGCTTATGCCATATGTTGAATGAAAAACCGCTGGTACTCACCAACAGCGCGGAGGAGGATAGGAAATATTCCCTTGTTCCGGCTTCCGGGGAGGCCTTATGCGAACTGGCTCAGGAACAGCATTTTTCCAGACATAAGGTGGCCCATGTGCTGTATTATCTATGGAGGAAAATAACAAAAGATGCAGAGTCATTTATCCGTTACCGCTACCAGGCGGTATTTCGCCATCCGCTGGAAGGGAAAGTGGCGGTTTCCATCGGCGGGGATAACTATTGCTATGACATGATGATAAAGGATTTGATGCTGGCCAACCGTGCTTTCCATGATAAGGGGGCCAGGACAATCCTGCTTGGCTGTTCTATCGAGCCGGCATTGCTCACAGCAAGAACCGCTGAAGGCCTGATAGAAGATATGAATCGATACGATTTAATCATTGCCAGGGAGTCTATCACCTACGAGGCATTAAAAAAGGTAGTTCCGGAAGAAAAACTCCGTCTTATCCCGGACCCTGCCTTTACATTAAGGAGTAAGAAGCTGCCTCTGCCGGAAGGATTTTCAGAAGGCAATACGGTGGGAGTGAATGTAAGCCCCATGATTCAGGATAATGAAGCGGAAGCGGGAATTACCATGTCTAATTATAAGGCATTGATAGAGCATATTATTCGGACTACGGATATGCAGATTGCCCTGATCCCCCATGTTATCTGGGCGAGAAATGATGACAGGAGGCCGATAGGGGAATTGTATGAGGCATTTAAAGATACCGGGCGGGTAGTCCGGGTTGAGGATGCATCCTGTGAGGAACTGAAAGGCTTTATTGGCAGATGCCGTATGTTTATCGGGGCGAGAACCCATGCAACGATAGCGGCATATTCTTCCCTGGTACCCACCCTTACAGTGGGGTATTCGGTAAAGGCCAAGGGGATTGCAAAAGATTTGTTCGGCACTTATGAAAATTATGTGCTTCCCGTACAACAGCTTCAGGAGAAAGAGGATTTAATTGGCGCGTTCGAATGGCTCAGGGATTATGAGCAGGATATCCGTAAGGATTTGAGCAATGTGATGCCTGCATATAAGGAGCGTGCGTTGTCCATTGGAAGGGAAATAGAAAGTTTGTAAAATGGAATCTTAAATTTGAAATTGTGATTTGAAATTATAATTTGAATTATTGCCTAATTTTTAAAAATATATTTGATTTTTTAAAAATATACTCGAAGAATTTAAATGAATTTTAAATACAACATATATAATTTAAGATATAATTTAGAAAATAAAATGAAATCCAAGAATAATAACAATTCCGATGAAAAAATTAAAAAGAAATTTGTTTTCCCCTATATTTTTAAATATATTTTTTGTATTTGTTGAATTATTTTAAAATATATGGTAAAATTTGAAATATAGATGTAAAGCAATATAGAAGCGGGGGAAAAATGACAGCGGACGAATTACTGGAAAAATTAAAAGAAATTCAGAAAATGAAATGCGAAACTCAAACGATAGAACTAAAAAAGGCCAAAGAAGGCTGTCCAAAGCGCCTATATGATACATTATCCAGTTTTTCCAATCAGGATGAAGGCGGGATAATTTTATTTGGGATAGACGAGGAAGACGGCTACCGGGAAACAGGGGTATATGATGCCCAGGATTTGCAAAAGAAGGTGAACGAGCAGTGCCTTCAGATGGAACCGGTTGTGCGGCCTTTATTGACTGTTGCAGAAAAAGAGGGGAAAAATTTTGTGTCAGCCGAAATACCGGCGATAGACCTTTCGGAACGACCATGTTATTATAGAGGCCATGGAAGGATAAAAGGCTCTTATACCCGCATCGGCGACAGTGATGAGCCGATGACGGATTATGAGATATACAGTTATGAAGCTTTCCGTAAAAAATATCAGGACGATATACGGGAAGTGGAGAGGGCGGCTTTTTCTTCTTTGGATTCGGAAGAACTGGGAACATATATGAAAAAACTGAAAACAGGGAAACCCAATCTGGCAGGGCTTACAGACAGGGAAATTTGTGAATTGATGAGCATCACGAGGAATTCCCATGTCACATTAAGTGCAGTTATGCTGTTTTCATTATATCCCCAGGCATATTTTCCCCAGCTATGCATCCTTGCCACCGTAATTCCCGGTGTGGAAATTGGGGAAACGGGTATAATGGGGGAGCGGTTTTTGGATAATCAAAGGATAGAAGGAAGTATTCCGGAGATGCTTCAAGCCACCATGCAGTTCGTGCGTAAAAATATGAAGACAAAAACAATTATCAGCAATGAGACAGGGGAGAGGGAAGACAGGACAGAATATCCTCTGGCAGCGGTGAGGGAAGCGATTTTAAATGCGCTGGTGCATCGTGATTACAGTATCCATACGGAGGGTATGCCGATTCAGCTGCTTATGTTTGAAGACAGGATGGAAATTCATAATCCGGGAGGAATTTACGGGAGAATGAAGATGGATCAGTTGGGTAAAGTGCAACCGGATACAAGGAATCCTGTGCTGGCAGTGGCATTGGAAAATCTGGGAATTACAGAAAACCGGTATTCAGGAATTCCTACTATGAGGAGGGAATTTCACAGATTTGGGCTGAAGCCTCCCGAATTTCTGGATCAGAGGGGAAGATTTATTGTAAGGTTTTATAATCAAGTGCAGGAAAAAGAGGATATAGGGAAAAGGGCAGAGGGTGAAGGAAATAGTCTGCTTGTATTTTGCAGGACACCTCGGACGAGGAAAGAAATTAGTGAATATTTGGGGCTGTCTTCGGTCACCTATGCAATACAGACACATGTGATGCCGCTTGTGGAAAGCGGTTTGATTCATTTAAGCATTCCGGATAAACCGCAAAGTCCAAAGCAGCTGTTTTACAGCGGCAAAATTTAAGGCCGGAAGCAGGAAAGTGTGAGAAAACTTTCCATGGTTTGTTTGTGCTGCCGTAGGCGGCATGCTGGCCACAAAAGCTGTGCAGAAATGAGAGGATTTATGGGAAGAGTAAAATATGCGGCAAAAAATATAACGTTCGGCTGGATTGGAAACATTACCACCCTATTGTTGGGGGCATTGCTTCGGCAAACCTTTATCAACCATTTGGGGGATGCCTTGCTGGGGGTCAACGATTATTACACCAATATTCTGACAGTGCTTTCCCTGGCGGAACTGGGAATCGGAACTGCATTTAACTTCAGTTTATACGGGCCGGTGGCCAGGAATGAAGTTGAAAAAGTGAAGTCCTATATGGGATTGTACAAAAAAGCTTACCGCACCATCGCCTGTGTGATTGCGCTAATCGGTACAGCGATTGCCCCCTTCCTGCGCTATCTGGTAAAAGAGCCGGGCAGCACCTCCTGGAGAGATATTACTGTTTGCTATTTTATCGTTCTGTTCAATACGGTCAGCAGTTATTTTGTGGCTTATAAATACAGCCTTGTAAATGCGCAGCAGAAAAATTATATTCAGACAAACATTATTACTATCACAAAGGTCATTACAATGTCGCTGCAGATTTTGGGGCTGCTGTTAATTCCCAGCTTTTATCTGTTCCTCATCACAGCTATGGTGGTTGAACTGGCTCAGAAGATTTTTGTCAGCGCATATCTGGACAGGATGTACCCCTATTTAAAAGAGAAAAATGTGCAAAAACTTTCCAAAGAGGAAATTGGGGAGATTGCCGGACAGACGAAGGCTTTGGTGTTCCACAAAGTAGGGGATATGGCAAGGCTGCAGACCGACACGATTATTATTGGCGCTTTCATTAATGTTACTACAGTCAGCTTTGTGGGCCATTATAATTATGTGATTTCTTCCGTATCGAATTTTGTAAATATCATCTTTAATTCGGTCCTGTCCAGCTTTGGGAATTTAATCGCTACGGAAAACAAGGAGAAGCAGTATAAGATGTTCCGGGTTTACCGGTTTGCGGCCTGCTGGATTTATGGATTTTCAGCCATTGGTTTTTATTTGATGCTTACACCGTTAATCACCTTGTGGCTGGGGGCAAGCCACACCCTCCCCGATATCGTCATCGGCTGTATTATGATTGACTATTATTTTAAAGGAGAGCGCATCGTGCTGTCTAATTTCAAAACGGCGGCAGGGGTTTTTGAGCAGGATAAATACCTGGCGCTGATCCAGGGGGCGGTCAACCTGGTCATCTCCATCGTACTGGTGCAGAAAATCGGCCTTACGGGCATCTATGTCGGCACGATTGTCTCGGGGATGATTGCCAATATCACCAAACCGTTTATCATTTATAAAGTATGCTTTGGCAAAGGGGCGCTGGATTATTTCAAGGAATCCGTGAAATATGTGTCGGTCAATCTGGCAGCGCTTGTATTGCTGCTGTTCATGCAAAGGATGGTGATGACATCGGTATCCATCCTTATGTTTATAGCAATGGTAGCATTGATCACAGTGGGGTATAACGGGCTGTTCTTGCTGGTATTCGCAAGATGTGAGGAATTTAAGTATGTGTGGGGGTTGGTGGAAGAGAAGGTGAAAATGAAAAGGTAAAATGAGATTCAGTTTAGAAAAGATGGCACTACCTCATTAAAATTAAAGGCATTACCTAAATTAGTTCATTTATTACGTTTGTTCCAAAATCCAGATAAATCAAAATAAGGGGCTGTGAAAAATGGAGTAAAGATTTTTTCATTTTTCACAGCTTTTCGCTCATACTGGAACATATAAACAAGTTATCGCAAACGTTAGACCCCCGTCAATTTGCTCCGCTGCAGCCCGGCCGCGTTTTCTGCATGCAATTGAGGCTGGGGTTCGGAAACCAGGATATCCGATTTTTTCATAAAGCGGACATGCCATGCGGTAGGGAAGTACTTAAAATTAGCCCAGAAGGAGTTCTGGGATACCCCTTCCGTCCTGGCCTGCCATTTGACCGGTATTTCGATAAATTTCACGCCGAGGCGCAATGGTTTCAAAGCGGTTTCCAGGAAAAAAGGATGCTTCAATTCTTCCCAGCGGATAGACTGCATGAGTTCCTTGGGAAAAATACGGTACGCATAGGTAATATCCGATAAATTAACCCAGAACAGACAGGCGATGAGCCTCTGGAAAATACAGTTGGCAACTAATTTTACCTTATTATAGCCCTGGAATCCGCCGCCCTTTTTCCACCTTGTGGCAGTAACGATTTTTTCAGGGTTTTTCTTTTCAATCCGGATGAACTCCTGGATAAGATGCGGGTCAGTTTCTAAGTCGGAGGACATTAAAACCACATGGGAGCCTTGCGCCATGGCAATGCCTTCCTGCACGGCACCTCCCACAAAAGGTTTTTGCTGTTTATGTATGGTGACTGGTATGATATCGCTGTACTTGTCTTCGATTTGTTTTGCGGCAGTGATACAATCTTTGGTGCTTCTGTCGCATATGACAATGATGATTTCTGCCAAGTCTTCCCGGCGGCAAGTCTCCATGATAATATCTGCCGTCTGCACCAGCGAATAAGTCTCATCCATCGCCGGCAAAATAATGGATAAATTATAAAAATTCTTTTGCATATTAATACTAAATCCTTCCCAGCCAATCTTCAAATACATCTCTTAAAGTATCTTCCATTTGGTATCTTTGTTTGAAGCCAAGGGCAGTGATTTTACTGTTGTCGCCTAACAAAAGCGGTTCATCACCGGCCCTCATCAGCTGTTGGTCAATAATTACTTTCGCGTCAGTGCCGGATATTTCCACCAGCATGCGGAGGATATCCGAGATTTTATAAGCTTTTCCGGTACATATATTGATTGGCTCGCCTGGGTTTCCCTTTTCGAGGAGCAGACGCATAGCGGCTACGCCATCGCGCACATCAATGAAGTCACGGGCGCTTTCCAGATTGCCTACATGGATTTCCGGAGGGATCTTTCCTGCTTTAATCAGGGCCAGCTGGCGGGCAAAATTCTGTATGGCCGTAGCCGGAGGATGCCCTGTTCCCACATGGATGAACATTCTGGGAAGGAATACCTTTAGCCCATAATTGGCAAAATACTGATAGCCCAGCATTTCCACGCCGGCTTTGGATACGCCGTAGGGGGTATGGGGCTTTAACATCCTGTTCTCTATAAGAGGGCAGTCCTCCGGCCGGATATCTCCGTACTCAGCGCTGGAACAGGCTAACAATACTTTCAAATCCTTGCGCCTGGCCAGTTCCCTGGCACAGTAGAGGACATTCAAAGTACCCTGATAGTTGGTCATGTGGGTAGTATATTCATAATCCCAGGAAGCGCCGTTAAATGCTTGGGCGGCCATATGTATGATAATGTCCGGTTCGATTTTCATAATATGCTTCATTAGGGCATCCCGCTCCAGGATATCGCATCGGATTACGGAAGGGTCCTGTATGGCCTCATTCCTGCTGGATGCGGAAAATCTGGCGATTCCCCAGACCTGATAACCGTCCTTACGGAAACTGGCTGCAAAATGCTGTCCGACCATTCCCGTAATTCCTGTAATTAGTACATTTTGACTCATAACGATTCTCCTATATGATATATAAATTGTAACTATCTTACCATACTTTTGAGAAATAGTATAGGAGGAAATAATTTACACACGGAAATTGATGTTGTGCGGCTGTTCTTATATACGTAATCTTTTAGATAAACTCGAATAAACCGGAAACTCTTGCCAGCCAGAAGTTTAAGTGTTATCCTTTTCGTAAAAGATTGTATGGCAAAAGGGCTTGAAAGCCTATATAAAAAGGAAAGGAATGTCCGGATGCAGAAAATCATATATGAAATCATGCACACGAACAGAAAAGTGGCCAGGATAGATACTTCCGGGCACTGTAAAATATACTTTAAATCATTTATGCCTTATAGTTTATATTTGGAAGAATATGAAGATATAGATACTTTGATAAACAATATAACCAATTTTTATTACTGGTGTGCATCCAGGGTTTTAACCCTGGACAGGAAGTATGCGAAAGAAATATTAAACAGTATCGGCATGCCCCAGGCCGTAACTGACAGGGAGCGGGCCATGGTGGCCTTGTCATACCGCTGTGCATCTTTGACGGATGTATTTTGGGTAAGGGAAAAGGGAGAAAAAGTTCTTTTCGAGGATATCAATTTATATGATAATCATTTGGGCAAGATATTTATAGATATTTCGTTAAAAGGGCGGCAATATACGGTAGAAAACAAATATTTGGCCAGGGATTTGTCAACAGGAGGCTGCTTCCCCAAAGCATGGCAGCGCACCGGCCATGGCTTCCGGCTGTTGAAGGGCGGCGAGGGAGAAGCAGTAGAAAGGGAACTGCTGGCAAGCCGGATTAGCAGGTGCTTTCGTATTTCACAAGTTTTGTATGAGGAAGGCTATTTTGATGGGGAAAAAGTTTCCGTCAGCAACAATTTTACATCCAAGGAGTTTTCCCTCGCCTCTATGGAAGCTTTTACTGTTTTTTTGCAAAATGAAGGGAAAGATGTCAAAAAATATATATTAAAATTGGATGCGTATAACTATTATATGATGAATGTAGTTGATTATTTGGTGGGCAATACGGATCGGCACTGGGGGAATTGGGGTGTTTTGGTTGACAATTCCAATAATAAGGCGAAATGCCTGCATAAATTGATGGATTTTAATCAGGCGTTCCATGCTTATGATAATTTGGAAGGGGCAAACTGCCAGACTGTATTTTGTTCCGGCCTGACACAGAGGGAGGCGGCCGTGATGGCTGTGGAAAATGTAGGGCTAAACCAGATACGGGAGGTAGAACAGGAAGTATTTTCGTGTTTGCCGCAATATTATGATATGTTTATGATGAGGCTGGGGGTGCTTAGGGAGGCTGTGAAAGTTTTCTGAGGATACTCCAAATACCCGCATGGTTTCATTGATTCGATGCCCCGTTGTTGGCAGTGGGAGTGTTGGCTGGCCTGGAAAGGAGAATGGCTGTAAAATTGGAAGAAAAAATAATGAAGAAGCGACTGCAGCATATGGAAGAAGAGGCAGTAAATGAGATGCTGCATTATCATGAAAAAAATGGGAAACAGAAGATAAAGGACTTCATAAAACGGGCAGCAGGGCGCTATGTGGAGCCCAAGGATATGATTTTCTGGCATACGGCATTGATTGTAAACAGCCTGACGGAATGGGGGGTGGAGGATAGATTCCTGCCGGATGTAAAGACGTATTTCGACCGGTGGATAGGGGTGGGGATGCCCATTTATTTTGTGGATGATGTCCTTGCAGGGGCTTCCCTTATTGATTTATATGAAAAGACAGGAGAAGAAAAATATAAGCAGGGAGCGGACAAGCTGGCAGAATACCTTTTTGCGCTGGAGAAGGAGGAGGGGGATGAAAAGGGGGGGATACCTTACCGGCCATCCCAGAAAAACGGCCATATATATGCGGATGGCATAGGGATGATATGTTCCTTTCTTATAAAATATGGGGTGAAATTTGAAAGTATTCATGGGGTGGAACTGGGGCTGCAGCAAATGAGAAATATGATGGCCTTTGGTATGGATGCGAAAACAGGGCTGCCTTACCACGGCTTTCGGTATGCCGATGGGATAAAGCATGGTATTATAGGCTGGGGACGGGCGGTGGGCTGGCTTTTTATAGGGATGGGAAGAAGCCTTGCCTGTTTGGGTTCCATGAAGAAAAAACGGGAGGAAAGCAAAGCGGGAGAACTGAAGGAAGGGCAGGAATTCTGCGAATGCTGCAGAAGGGCTTATGAGGAGTTAGAACGGGCATTCTGGCAGCTGTTTCGCGCCATAGAGCCATACCAGAAGAAAAACGGTTCCTTTGGGTGGCAGCTGGAAGCCTTGGAAGGCCCGGAAGACAGTTCGGCCACGGCGATGATTGCTTATGGAACAGTGTTGGTTTTGAGGGGGCAGCAGGGGATGGGGAAAGCGGAATCTGCCAAGGAAGGCCAAAATCAGATAGAAGAAGTGGAAACCGCCGGGAAATGTCCGGATCAGATGAGAGAAGCGGCCAGAAAGCTGGCGGAGCGGGCGGCGGAGTACCTGGTATCCTGCGAAAGGGGCGGAAAAATCTATAATTGCTCGGCGGAATGCATGGGATTTTCCGAGTATCCTCAGCAGTATAGTGCCTATCCCTGGTCTTTAGGGCCGGGGTTGGGGGTATTGCGCTGGTATGGGGAGGAAATTTGTGAATAGCAGGGATTGCAGAAATCGGAAAGCAGCAAGAATTATTCTAAAAAACTGAAATAGGACTGAAACAGAAAGGTAAAAATTCATGATTATTATACAGATGGCAGGCGGACTGGGGAATCAGATGCAGCAGTACGCTCTGTACCGGAAACTGGTAAGCCTTGGGAAAGAGGCAAAGCTGGATATTTCCTGGTTTGAGCAGGCGGACAGGCAGGAGAGGGTTTACGCGAAGCGGGAACTGGAGTTAAATTATTTTGAAAATCTGAAGTATCAGGTATGCACGGAAGACGAAAAAAAGGTGTTAGCGGGAAACGGAAGCCTGGCCGGGAAGCTTAAGGGGAAACTCTTTCCGGGGACAAAAAAGGTTTTTCAGGAATCGGGAATGTATCATCCGGAAATTTTTGATTTTGATGATAAATATGTATGCGGGTATTTTGCATGCGAAAAATATTACGGGGATATTATGGACATGCTGCGGGATGAATTTGCTTTCCCCAATCCCAGCCAGGAGAACCGGAAGCTGGCGGAACAGATGAGAGGCGAGGAGTCGGTGAGCATCCATGTGCGCCATGGGGACTATCTGGATGAGGCGAATGAGGCGATGTTTGGCAATATCTGTACGGAGGAGTACTATGTGGGAGCCGTCCGGGAGATGAAACAGATTTACCCTGACGCTCATTTTTATATTTTTTCCGATGATATTCCTTATGTGAGGGAAAAATATAAAGGGGAAGAATACACGGTGGTGGATTTGAACCGGGGGAAGGACAGCTTTTATGATATTTGGCTTATGAGCAGCTGTAAACATAATATCTGCGCAAATTCCACCTTTAGTTTTTGGGGGGCGCGGCTGAACCCGAACAGGGAAAAGGTGATGATACGGCCATCCATTCATAAAAATTCGCAAAAGTTTGAACCGGAGAAGATGCACGAATGGTGGAAGGACTGGGTATTGTTGGATAATAAAGGGAACGTGGTGTAGCGGGATAGTTATACAGGCGGCATGGCCAAAACTTGACGGGCTTTTAAGAAAGGGCATAAATGGATATTGGAATGACAAAAAACAGGGCGAAGGAATTAGGCTATTATTTATTTTTCGGGATTATGGTTTTGGCAAAAGGTATCGGCCTGGACAGCGGGAGGAAGAGTTATTATGTTTTAAGCGCCGTTGCGTGCATTTGTATTTTTTGTAAGCTGATTCTCACAAAATACAATATCCGCCAGATATTGGCTGTGGGGTTTTTATGCCTGCTGGCATTTGTGGCGTATAGAAATTCGGGAAGGATGGGAATATTACTTACGGTGCTGGCCATTATCGGGATAAAAGATATGGATGTAAAAAAATTATTTCGCATAGGACTGGCCATTTATGGATGTTCGTTTGCTTTTACGGTTATTGCGGCAAAGCTTGGATTGATTTATAACCCTATGGCAGTGCACGAAAAAGGCGGCATGGAACTGATTCGGTGGGGGATGGGATACAGCACAGGGAATATTTTCCATGTGTCGTACTTTATGCTGACCGTCTTCTTGTGCTATACATGGGGGAGAAAATATAATTTTAAAAAGATGTTAGTACTGATGGCAGGGAATCTGGCAGTTTTCTTTTATTCGTTAAGCTATACGGGGATTGCGGTGACAGCGTTTTACCTGCTGATTAGCCTGTATGCGGCGGGGAAGGAGAAGGCGTTTGAAAGGGAAGGCCGCCCAGGGGAATGTATGCAAGAGGGGGGCGCAGAAAAGTGCAGTGAAGGGAAAATCAGTATGGGGGAGCGCATCCTGTGTCAGCTGCCATTGCCTTTATGCCTGTTGTTTTCCTTTGGAGGGCCTTTTCTATTGGATTACCCTTTTATGCAGAAGCTGAATGTGCTGCTGCAGGCGCGGCTTTCTTTTTCCGCCTATTATTTAAAAAACCAGCCTATTACCCTACTGGGAACCAGGATGAAAAATGTTCCAAATTTCTGGATTATCATGGATAATGGCTATGTATATTTTATGATGACATTTGGCCTGGTGGCTTTCGGCCTGTTTTGTGCGGGCTATGCCATATTGATTGCACGGTATAGCAAAAAAGGAAGGCTGCCGGAATTGGCGATGATTTTTTCATTCCTGCTGTATGGGATTATGGAGCAGTTCATTTCCAATGCGTTTATGAACCTGTCGCTGCTGTTTATGGGGGAGGTTTTGTTTGGCCCGCAGGAGCAAGGGTGGATGTCCGGCGGAAGGGAACGGACTTTGTTTGAGTTATTTAAGAGGGAAGAAGACGGACTGGAAAAGAAGAAACCTATTCCGGAGGAAAAGAGTAAGGTTGGGGCGAACCGTTTACTGAAGGGGGAGGACGGAACGGAAAGAAGTGTCAGCAGGAAAAGACCAGGAGAAATGATAGGGAATGAAAGAGGGGGCTTTAGGCTGTGGCTCACGGGTCTGGTTATAGGAATCGGAGTCACGGGGCTTTACTTGGCTTTGGTACCCATGAAAGAATATGTGACTGCCAGGTTAGATACCGTATTATATGTGGATGCACAAAGTGTTCAAATAGGATTGGAAAATGAGGGGAATACAGAAGAAGGGCTGACGGAAGGGATGGAATATTTCCGGGAACTGGTGACTGAAAAGGACAGATTGGAAAGGGCTGTCATTCAAGCCGGGCTGGAAAACAGGATTTCGGCAGAGGAATTGGCAGCGGCCATGGAATTTTCGATTCCGGTTGCGGTGCAGGGGAGCGGGCAATGGGATACTTTCAGGATGCGGCTTCTGGAACTGTATTATGATATATCGGATGAGGAATACGGCAGACTGCTGGAAGGGATATTGGGGTATGCAGGAATGTCTTGGAGTGAGGCCGCATCGCAGCAGGAGTCTGTACAAGGGCAGGATTCGGGATCGCAGGAGAACCCCGCATCATTGCAGGAGTCCGTACCAGGGCAGGATTCGGAATTGCAGGGAAACCCCGCATCGCAGCAGATAATGGAAGATGGGGGCTATACGATAAAGGGCGGTATATATGCGGAGCGGGTAGGCAAAAGCTTCGGGGAGGACAGGATAGAGCATATCAGCGGAAAAGATAGATATTTCATAGAGAAAACGGGAAGCATTGCGGCGCTGGAGCATTACAGGGATGGGGTGTTCTGGGGGATTGCAGCGGCAGCTGTGTGGTTTGTTATATATCTGGTAAATATGCATTTCCCGATTTTGAAAGGAGCAAAAAGATAACCATGAGAATAGCAATCGATCTGACTTCCCTGGCGGATAATTTTTCAGGGATAGAGCGTTATGCTATGAGCATAGCCAAGGAACTTATCGAGATGGACGCCGAGGGAAAGGATACTTATATTTTACTTTTTAAAAGGAAAATCCACCCGGCATTTCAGCAGTACAAGGGTAGGAAAAATATTATTTTTAAAGTCTTCCAGGGGCAGAATAAGCTGCTGTTTGCCCAAGTGCGGCTGCCCTTCCACCTCTATGGGATAAAGGCGGATGTTTTCCTGTTTCTGGCTTTTCAGGGGCCGATTCTGTTCCGCCGCAGGGGCATTTACAATATGATTCCGGATTTAGTGTGCTGGGACTGTCCGCAGACGATGAAGAAACATATGGAATGGTATTTTAAGCTGTCTATACTGAACGCATTGTGGGCCAGCGAGGGAATCATAACTATCTCTAAATTTACCAGACGCCGAATTATAGAAAAGCTGCACTACCCCAAGGAGAAGCTTACCGTGGCATACTGCGGAATTTCGGATGTATTCATGGATTATGTGAAGCAACAGCCGGGCAGCGGGGATATGGACGTGGCGAAGAAAGAAGATGCCCTTAGAAACAGGGCTTTGGATGTAAGGCATAAATATCATCTGCCGGAACAGTACCTCCTTTGCCTTGCTACGCTGGAACCGAGGAAAAACCTGGCTTTCCTGGTGGAGGCTTATCTGGAACTGCTAAAGGAAGGAAAACTGAACATTCCGTTAGTGCTGGCCGGGAGGAAAGGCTGGAAAATGGATGAGTTCCTGGAGAAGGTGGAAAACGAGCATAAACAGAAAATTATCGTGACTGGTTTTATCGAGGACGAGGACTTGCCTTACGTGTACCATATGGCGGATTGCTTTATTTTTCCTTCCATTTACGAAGGCTTCGGCATGCCGCCGTTAGAGGCGATGGCGGTAGGTACAATGACCATTTCTTCGGATGCAGCATCCCTTCCGGAGGTGCTGGGGAAGGCGGCATCTTATTTCCATCTGGGGGATAAGGCAGAACTGAAGGAAAAAATGTGCCAGGGAATCAGACAGGAATGCGGAGACGTAACGGTGGAAGAAATCCGGAAGCGGGTGGATAGATTCCAGTGGAGGAAATCGGCAAGGGTGATATATCGGGTGATAAGAAAGGAGAAGGGAAGGTATGGGGGTATATTTAAATCCGGGAAGCGGAAGGTTTGAAGAATCCATTGCATCGGAGATTTATGTGGATAAGACAAAGCTGATAGAATATACGAATTTATAGCCCTAAATCTGTTGTTTCGGCCATGAGGTCGGGGCGTTTTGGTACTTATTGGAATAAAACAGAAACCTTTGAGGCCTTAAGAGATTATATCAATATGAATTTTAATGGACTGAAAGATTCTGTGGTTGGACTTCTGGCAGGGGTAAGGAAAAAAATCGACATTGGAACTTTTGCTAATGATATGACTAGTCTCGAAACGGCGGATGATGTGCTGACATTGCTGATACATCTGGGTTATTTGGGGTATGATCCAGTATTAGAAGAAGTGTATATTCCTAATACTGAAGTAGCAACTGAGTTTGTTAATGCGGTGAAAAGTGCGGGATGGGACGAAGTAGTCCGGGCGGTGAAAAATTCTGAGGATAGGAATTAACTATGATAAAAATAGCAAGAAACATCAATGTGTGATTGAAAAGGTATTGACATAGATAGCTTCTCCGAATCTCTCCCGTACCTGGTTAGCAATAAAGGAGAAAAATTTGCCGCACCACTGGAAAACCAATGGTGCGGCGATTTATAATTCAATAAGGGGATGCTGTATCATTTGTCAATTCCATAATATATGGAATCAGTAAGCCCTACCTTTTCCCAGCCGGATGCCTGAAATGATAGTCCACAAGCATTGCGATAAAGTCCTTAGGCGGAAGCGGTACTGTGCCCTTATATCCGGTAATGCGCCGGAAGTTTTCACCATTTCCATATGCCCAGTAAACTCTCAGAAATGTACGTATCCCTTGCTGGATAGAATCCGGCGAGGTGTGGTAATGCTGTGCGGCATCCACATAAAAATCTTTGATGCGAAATGGTGTAGGTTCGTTGTTTTGTGCGACAATCCGGTCGATAATGTAGGCCAGATAATGATACCCCTTATAAGAAGAGGCTGCTCCGAGGTGGGATAATAGGTCATAAGTTTGTTGCATTTGTTTTCATACCTCCTTGTATAAATGATGCTCCGCAGGAAGCAGGCGTCAGGCGAAAAAGTATGGCTTTTGCCTTTTGGCTGGTTCTGCGGATAAATAATAGTATCAAGAGAATGTTATACGGTAAAGGCAGGGGAGGAGAAGGGGGGAATGTAAATTTTATTAAAAAATTGTAAATTTGTCATTCATTGGCTGCTAACCGCGCAGCAAGTGCGCAGTTGCAGGCTGAACTGTTGCGATTTCCCTGTGTCCCTGTGAAATTCCCTTGCCAGTTAAATTGCAAAGTGTTATTATTTTTGTATAGAGAAGATAATAGGAGCGGAGGCATGCCAAGAACAGTAGCGATAGGGGTACAGGATTTCAGTGTTATCAGAGAAAAAAATTATTTTTATATAGATAAAACATCTTTCATCAAGGAATGGTGGGAGGGAGGGGACAATGTAACATTGATTACCCGCCCCCGTCGTTTTGGAAAAACTTTGATGATGAGTACGGTGGAGCAGTTTTTCTCTGTAAAGTATGCTGGCCGCGGAGAACTGTTTGAAGGGTTGGAAATATGGAAGGAAGAGGAATACTGCAGGATACAGGGAACTTATCCGGTAATAAGCATTTCATTTGCAAATGTTAAAGAAAAGAATTTCCAAGCCACAAAAGAGCGTGTATATCAGATTCTTACAGATTTATATTCGCAATATTCCTTTTTAAAAGAATGGGATAAATTATCGGACACGGAAAGAGAATATTTTGACAGGGTTTCTTTGAGGATGAGGGAAAGCGATGCAACTTATGCATTGCATAAATTATCCCAGCTTTTGGCCGCATATTATGGGAAAAAGGTGATTATCCTGCTGGATGAATATGATACTCCGATGCAAGAGGCATATGTGGGCGGATATTGGGATGAAATGACGGGATTTTTCAGGAGCATGTTTAACGCCGCTTTTAAAACAAATTCATGGATGGAAAGGGGAATCCTGACGGGGATTACCCGTATAAGCAGGGAATCCGTGTTTTCCGATTTGAACCATTTGGAGGTAATCTCGGCTACTTCTGCCAAATATGCGGCAATGTTTGGATTTACACAGGAGGAAGTATTTGCAGCGTTGGATGAATTCGGGCTGAAAAGCAGGAGGGAAGTAAAAGAATGGTATGACGGATTTACTTTTGGAGAAAGGGAAGATATCTATAACCCATGGTCCATTATCAATTTTCTGGATAAACGAAAACTGGCGTCATATTGGGCGAATACAAGTTCTAACGGACTGGTCAGCAAACTTATTCGCGAGGCAAATAAGAATATTAAACTGGAGTTTGAAAGGCTGATGCAGGGTGGGCATTTGCTTGCCTCCCTTGATGAACAGATTGTGTATGACCAGTTGGAGGATAACGATGAAGCGATTTGGAGCCTTTTGCTTGCCTGCGGATATTTAAAGGTTGTTCATGGAACAACGGCGAAAGAAGGGGAAGATACGTCTTGCCTGGAGCAAGGGTACGAACTGGCATTGACTAACTATGAAGTGAAACGGATGTTTTCGGGGCTCATACGAGGATGGTTTGGAAAGGTATCCTATGACTATAATGATTTTGTAAAGGCACTCTTGACAGGGGATATAAAAGCAATGAATGCTTATATGAACCGCATTACCATGACGATGTTTAGCTTCTTTGATACAGGAAAACGGCCTTCAGGGGCAGAACCGGAACGCTTTTATCATGGGTTTGTGTTGGGGCTGCTGGTGGAATTGGAAAACCGCTACAGGATTAGTTCAAATAGAGAAAGCGGCTTTGGAAGGTATGACGTTATGATGGAGCCGTATTCAGATAAGGATTGGGCGATTATACTGGAATTTAAGGTATATGACCCAAAGAAAGAGGATGGATTAGAGGATACCATAAAGGCGGCGCTGCTCCAGATAGAAGTAAAAAAATACGAAGCGGAATTCATGGCCAGAGGCATAAAAAAGGAGCGGGTTCGGAAGTATGGATTTGCTTTTGCAGGAAAGGCAGTTTTAATTGGGGAAGGTTAAAAAAGACAGAAACTGCCGCACCATTTAATGCTTAATGGATGCGGCAGCTGCATAGCTGCTGGCAGGCGAAATCCAATCGACACAGCAGCCCTGTAATCCTTCAGCAGCAGGCTGAAGGATTACGCGGTTTCTGCTCCGGCCAACATTTCTGCTTAGCCGGGGTTTCTCCTCAGATAATCAGAGAGGACAGCAATAAATTCTTTTGGCGGCAGCGGTCCGGCATTAGGGTATCCGGTAACATTACGGAAGTATTTGCCGTTATCCTGTCCCCAGTATGTATCCAGGATAGTCCGTATGCTATGCTGGATGGCATCGGGCGATACATGATAATGTTCGGCGGCATTCTGATACAGGGCTTTGCTGGTTAGAAAAGGGCCGTTCGCATCCGTGGCAGCATGATGGATGATGTGGACCAGAAAGGGATATCCACGGTAGGACGGATTGATGCCAATCCTGATTAACATTTCGGAAACATAATTCTTTTCCATAGTATTTTCCTCCTTAGTAAAAGTTGATTTTATTATCTAATAATAGCATAATATATTGGGAGAAAATTCCAATAAAAAAGAGTTAAAAAGACAAAAAAGGACGAAAAAAGAAGAAAAAAGAAACGCAGCCAGGCTTTATTCCCACACACAAGGTGTGTCCTTTAGGGTAGTTGGCAAATTTGCAAAGGTATTTGCAGCTTTTGGCATTACCCACTTGGCTCGTTGCTCGCAGGGCGGGAATAAAGCCCAGCTGTTATAGAACCATTATACTATATCCTTGCCGAATTCCTTAAAAGATAGTCCACAAGCACTGTTATGAAGTCCTTGGGCGGAATCGGCACTGCACCTCTATAGCCTGTAACTTTCTGGAAATGCTTGCCATTTTCAAGCATCCAGTAGTTCTTAAGGAAAGTGCGTATACTTTGCTGGATGGAGTCCGGTGTCGTGTGGAAACGCTGTGAGGCATCCGCATAATAGTCCTTCATGAGGAAGGGGGAGGGCCCATTGCTCTGCTCCACAATCCGGCAGACAATATACGCCAGATAATGGCATCCCTTATAAGAAGGGCTTGCCCCGATATGGGACAATAGTTCATAAATTTGTTCTGTACACATGTTTTCATACCTCCTTGAATGAATGATTTTCCCCTTGGTGTTTAGTTGGTTGGGGAAGATTTATATGTGTATATATTATCTTTCGGCAAAATTTGCAATTGAGTTATAGTTTAAGGCAATGAATTTTAAAGGAATTTTTAAGAGGGGCTTCGTAATTACTTGTATCTATTGCCTATGTATGCTATAATTTCCCAAAACACAGCGGCCAAAGGAAAAGAATATGTTATTTCAACAGATAGCCAAAGAGATGGCAAAAAGAATGTTGTCTGATGATATGAAAATAAAGGTCAGAAACGTAGCAGCAAAGTACCGGAATAGGGAGATGCTTCAAAAGCATGCACAAACGCAACCATATCAGGAAGGCGCTTACCCCACAGGCATAAATTTAATCGGAGATATCAGTGCGGAGACGGGACTGGGACAGAGTATGAGGATATTGGCATCTATAATGGAAAATGGCAATATCCCTTTTTGTGTAAAACAAGTGAATTTGCATGGACAGTTAGAGCATAATGATATTTCATGGAAGCATAAGTTGGTGGATTCTCCTATGTATGCTATAAATGTGATAAATTTAATTCCAGAAAATTGGGCATCAGATTATTGTTGCTTGGATAAGGATATATTAGATAAAAGATATAATATTGCCTATTGGCCTTGGGAACTGGAAGAATTTCCAGCCAGATGGGTACCATGTATAGAGACTGTGGATGAGATTTGGACTCCATCAGAGTTTACTAGCAATAGTCTCCGGAAAAAGACGAGTAAGCCAGTGATAACTGTTCCGCATATTGTGGAAGCGCAAGGACATTATGGGAGAAAATATTTTGACCTACCGGAAGAAAAATTTCTTTTTCTCATGATATATGATTTTATCAGTATCAGTGAGCGGAAAAATCCGCAGGCTGTTATTGAGGCATACAAAAAGGCATTCCCGTCAGAAGAAGAGAATGTGGGTCTGATTATCAAAGTGAATCATGGGGATGAAAAAAAGCTGACACAGTTAAGGGAACAGCTAAGAAATTATAAAAATATATACTTTTTTACTACAAATATGACGAGGGAAGAAGTAGATTCTTTGATGGACAATGCAAATGTTCTTGTTTCCCTTCACCGTTCAGAAGGGTTTGGGCTGCCTGTAGCCGAGGCCATGTCGCTGGGTAAACCAGTCATATCCACTAATTGGTCAGCGACAGCAGAGTTTACGGATGAAACATGCGCCTGCCCGGTGGATTATAGATTGATAAAGATTGAAAAAAGTGTTGGCCCATATGAAAAAGGTAATTATTGGGCGGATGCGGATACTTCCCACGCGGCATCTTATATGAGACATCTTTGGGAAGATGAGGCTTATGTGCGTAAGATAGGGGAGAATGCAAAAAAATATATCAAAGAAAATTTGACATATGAAATTGCAGCTAATATAGTGAAGGACAGGCTAAAACGATGAAAACAATAAAAGAATTGTATGATTATAGAGAAATGATTATCAGCTTAGTGCGCAGGGAATTAAGGGGAAAATATAAAGGATCCATACTTGGTTTTTTATGGGCATTTATTAATCCGTTGCTTCAATTGGTGGTATATACTATTGTTTTTACTTTTATTACGAGAAATAATATGGAGGACTTTTATTTATATTTGTTTGTAGCCCTTATTCCATGGATATATATCGGTTTTTGTATGACGGGCGGGGCTACCAGCGTTACTAGCCAGACAGAGATGGTAAAAAAGATATATTTCCCCCGTCTCGTACTTCCCATATCCTATGCAACGAGCCAGTTTGTAAATATGCTGCTTTCATTTGTAGTGATATTTATTGTTTTGATTTTATCAGGAAAGGGAATCAGCCTAAAGGCAATTATTTATCTTCCGCTTATTATGCTGATTGAATATGTATTCGGGATGGCAATCGCCATATTATTTTCGTGCATTAACGTATATCTTAGGGATTTGGAACAAGTATCGGGTGTTTTATCTATGGCATGGCAGTTTCTTTCCCCTGTGCTTTATTCGGTGGAAGTTATACCAGAACAGTACAGGAATATCTATATGCTGAATCCCATTGCCCCTATGGTAGTGATATACAGGGAGATTCTATATTATAAAAGGGTTCCCGATATCAGTATGTTTTGGAATCCGCTGTTTTTTGCAACAGTATTGTTTATTGTGAGCTGCATTACATTTTCCAAATTAAAGAAGCATTTTGCGGAGGAGTTATAAATTGCAGTAAAATGTTTTGACATGGAGGATTGATAACGATGGAATCAGGAAATGCCATTGAAGTACGGGATATTACAAAGTCTTTTAAAATATATATGGATAAAGGCAGTACATTTAAGGAAAAGGTAATTTTCCGGAACAGGCGCAGATATGAGGAACGCCCGGTTTTGAAAGGAATTTCTTTTGATGTAAAGCGGGGAGAAGCTATTGGATTAATAGGGCATAACGGATGTGGAAAAAGTACAACGTTAAAATTACTGACCAGAATTATGTATCCCGATTCTGGGAGCATAGAAATTAAAGGTCGTGTGTCTAGCCTAATTGAATTGGGAGCAGGGTTTCATCCGGATATGAGCGGCAGGGAAAACATATATATTAATGCTTCTATTTTCGGACTGACAAAGAAAGAGATTGACAGAAGAGTGAACGATATCATTACCTTTTCTGAACTGGAAGATTTTATTGATAATCCAGTGAGGACTTATTCATCGGGAATGTATATGAGGCTGGCTTTTTCTGTGGCCATTAACGTGGACGCGGAAGTATTGCTGATTGATGAAATACTAGCAGTAGGTGACGTGAATTTTCAGCAGAAGTGTTTTGAAAAACTGAAGGAAATAAAGAGAGAGGGAACAACTATCGTCATTGTTTCCCATTCCCTTTCCCAAATTGAGCAAATATGTGAACGGTCCATATGGATAGATAAAGGGAAAATAAAGGAGGAGGGACGTCCCAAAGAGGTTCATGAAAAATATCTTTCCACAATGGAACAGGAAAGGATGAACCGGATAGAAGAAGAGGAGAAAAGAAAAGAAGAGGAATGGCAAAAGGCAGGAAGGGAAGAAAATACAGCTGGGAAAGAAAACGAAAAAAGCCAGGGCGAAGCGGTTAACAGAGATAGGAGCAAAGAAGGAGAACTGAAAAAAATCCCTTCTTTTTGCAACAGTAATGCGATACGGAGAGGAAACCAGAAAATTGAATTTACGAATATATATATCTTAAATCATCAGCAAGAGAAGAAAAAACTGGTTCGTACAGGGGAAGAGATGAAGCTGATGATAGAATATCGGTGCGCGTCTCAAATAACGGAAGGAACATTTGGGATTGGTATATATAAGGAAGATGGGTTATACTGTTACGGAACGAATACAGATATTGAATTGAAGAAAGCGCTGCCTATAGAGGAACAGGGCTTTCTGGAAATCACAATACCCAGACTTCAGCTGCTGGCAGGGAAATACAATGTGAATGTGGCGGTACATTCCAAAGACGCTGTGGAAATTTATGATTATATATGGAATGTAATCGAATTTCAGGTCTTTAATACAAAAGGGGATGACGGGCTGTATAGAATGGATACCGTATGGGTATATAATGGGAAAGAAATTATAGATAATCGGTAGGATTAGATGCATAAAAACAGGTGCGCAGCGAAAGATAAAAGGTAGAAACTTATGGAAAACAAGTTAAGAGAAAGTATTGAGGAGCTGGGAACGATTGTGGATAGGATTGATTGGAACCATATGGGATGGAAATCCATATTCAGAAGAAAAAAATATGCAAACCTGAAATTCGCCCATAGTGTGAAAAATATTGTGGCAATGCAGCAGGAGATTATAGAATACTTATCGGAAGAAATGGAAAAAAGCTGGCAACAGCTAGAAAAAAGTCGGCAGCAGCTGAAAAAATGCGCCTTGGATATTGAAGAGATGAAGCAGCAACAGAAAGAGCAGGAAAAAGAATGGGAGAAAGAGAGGGGGGAAGAGCGGGAAGAAGATAAAAAATACAAGGAGCAGCTGGAAAAACAATTAGGCGCTACATCGCGCCAGTTGATGAAGATAAAATGGCATTTGATTGACGAGGAATGTAAATATCTGGAAAAGCCGGAAGACATTCTGCATTGTAAAATCTGCGGATACGAATCGGAACGTAAGAACTATGAAACAAAGGAGACAGAATGCCGTTTCAATGGCGGGAAACTGGTCAGATATGTTTGCCCTGGGTGTGGGGTTATCTTTGGACCTACTAAATTTTCTGCATTGACTCAGGACGAGATTAATGATGATTATACAACCCATTATTTGGGATTCCATGAAGGAGATTCCACGCAAAAAGAGTTGGATGCCTTCTATATGCTGAAACCGGATAAAAAGAAAATATACCTCAATTATGGCTGTGGAAGCTGGTCTAAATCATTAGAATTTTTGCGGGAGCAGGGTTATCAGGTATTTGGGTATGAGCCATATGCGCCGGAGACGGATAACCCATATATGATTACCAGAAGAGATGCCATACAAAAAATGCGTTTTGACGGGATTTACTCCAATGATGTGATTGAACACTTCGTCACACCCGTAGAAGATTTCATATTTATGAGAGAACTTTTGAAGGACAGATATTCCACAATGGCGCATAGCACTTCCTGCTACATCTATAAACATGAAGTGACAAGATTCCATACACATTTTTTTACAGGAAAATCCATAGAGGTCTTGTGCGAAAGGGCAGGATTTGATATTATAGAACGCGTGAATGAGGTGGATACCAAGGATTTTATCTGTTATGTATATCGACCGAAGATGGTAGACATGGATTATACCAGCAAATTATGCGGATTAAAAAGGAATGAAAATAGGGCAAAAGATAAAGCGGAAAAAAGAAGCGATTATATATTAGAACCGGAAGGAACGATGTATGGCCCTTATCTAACGCTAGGGGGCGGGCATTACCGCTGGCAGCTGCAGTTGGAGGGTATAGTGGACGGAACGTGCAGGATTACAGAGCAAGCGGGCAAGGAAACGCTGAAAACCGTGAAAGTTACAGATGGAAATAATATTATCGAAATAGATATACCTCAAATTATTATAGACTTGGAGTTTGTAATTGATAATCATACAGGAAGAGAAATTGTGGTGAAGAAATTAGAGATGCTTAGCACAGAGGAATAGTGTCACAGACATCAAAAGATATACAGATGTGGAAAATAGATAATACCGCATAGAAACGGAGTAAAACATGGACAGAATGGATAACTTACAGAAAGATATTGAATTGCTACAGGACAATTTATTGACAATGCAGGAACTATGGGATTTGAGAGAGCCTGATTTGAACTGGAGAAGGAATCCTGCGAAATATCCATTTCAGTTATTCAAAAAGTTTCTTAGGAGAATAATCCGTTGGATTTTGCGGCCAGATTATCAGATGCAGATAGAATTTAATGGGGCTGCTGTGAGGGCAGTTGGGGATATTTCACGTATTCAAAATAGTATCTTGGCATTGGTGGATGGCAGTATGGAGCAGATACAGAAAGATGTTCTACAGGAATCTGATTTACCAAGGGTTATCCAGATAGTCTCCTGTCTTAACTTTGGTGATGCGGTGGGCAATGATGTGATGGCAATAAAAAATGCATTGAAGGCCAAAGGTATTGTTACGGAGATTTATACATCTGTGATTCATAAAAAAATACCAGAGGGAATGGCGAGAAACATTCGCAGGTTACCGGAACTGAAGGAAGATGATATTGTTATCTATCATTTTGCCGCAGAAGACCCATTAGCAGAGATGATAAAGGAACTGAAATGTAAGAAAGTGTTGAGATATCATAATGTTACGCCTCCGGAGTTTTTTAAAGACTATGACAGCAGCGTGGAGAAGAATACCAGTAATGGGTTAAAACAGGTTCGGGAATTAAGGGATTCTATTGACTATGTTATGACGGTTTCAGAATTTAATAAACATGATTTGCAGAATATGGGTTATTGCTGTCCGATGTTTGTTGTTCCCATCTTGATTCAGTTCGAGGATTATGCTCAGAAACCATCAGAAGAAATCATGAATAGATATTCTGATGGAATAAAGAATATTGTTTTTGTGGGTAGAATTGCACCGAATAAAAAAATAGAAGATGTAATAGAGGCATTTGATTATTATAATAAAAATGTAGATGGAAATACTCGTTTGATTATTGTGGGTTCTTACGATATAAGGAACAAATATTATCGATATTTGCAAAAAAGAATAAAAAAACTATCGGCAAATAATGTAATTTTTACTGGACACATTGCTTTTAATGAAATTTTGGGGTATTATAAAGTGGCTGATGCATTTTTATGTATGAGCGAGCATGAAGGTTTCTGTGTTCCTTTAGTGGAAGCCATGTACTTTAAAGTGCCGATTGTGGCTTATTCCAGTACCGCGATTCCGGATACTTTAAATGGATGCGGTATTTTGCTGGGAGATAAAAGGCCGGAAAACGTGGCAAAAGGGCTGGAGATGGTATTAAAGGATGCAAATGCTTCTGAAAGAATTATAAAAGGTGAAGAAGAGCGCCTGAAAGACTTTGATAATGAAATTGTGAAAAAACAAATGCTGAAAGTACTTCAAATGATTTCTGAGGGACAGGACGCTTGCGCAGACAAGGAGTGAAGGATGAGCATATATGATGAAAAGCTGTCAATTGTTATGCCGGCGTATAACGAAGGAAAGAAGATTTATAATAATTTGCTGAAAACAGTAGAGATTGTGGGCGGTTTTCATAAGAATTTTGAAATTGTCGCGGTGAACGATGGCAGTGTGGATAATACGGAGAAAGAGATAAAACGTGCGGAAGAAGCGGACAGGCACATCATAGCCGTGAGTTATACCCCAAATGGAGGGAAGGGGAAGGCTATCAAAGAGGGAGTGCTGAAGGCCACCGGGGATTACATAGCTTTTTTGGATTCTGATTTGGATTTGTCGCCGAACCATTTGGATTTGTTTCTTTCGAAGATGGAAGAAACTGGAGCGGAGGCGGTGATTGGGTCAAAACTTCATAAGGACTCGCGGGTGGATTATCCAAAAAGAAGAAAGGTTATGAGTGTAGGGTATTACGTTATTCTGGTGATTTTGTTTCATTTGCCGGTGAAAGATACACAGACTGGGGTGAAGTTGTTTAGGGGGGATATACTAAAGCGAATCATTCCGAAAGTACATAGTACGGGTTATGCTTATGATATAGAGATATTAGCCAATATTTCTAGATTGGGCGGGAAAATAGAGGAGATGCCGATTGTGTTGGAATTTCAGAGGGAAAATCGTTGGGGAAGAATTCGAATGAAAGATATTTGGCAGGTAACTGAAGATACTATAAAAGTATTTAAGGCGATACATAGAAAGCGATAAATTAGCATGAAGAAAATACAGGAATTTGAAAAAAATAGCCTTATATTGTTCATTCTGATGATGGTTTCCAATGTGTGTAATTATATATTTCAGATTACAGTTGGGAATATGATGACAGTAGAGGATTATGGAATAGTGAATACGGTATTGGGAATTGTGGGTATATTAACTATTCCAACAACTATTATTGCAATGATATCTGCTAGATATATTGCCTTAAGTGCAACTATAGGGAATGAGGATGAAATAGTCTCGGTATTACAGTTGCTTGTACGGTTTGTGGCGGCAGTTGGTGTGATTTTGCTATGCGCTGGTTTTGTAGGTATTGAAGGTATTACTAGGATATTTAGTTTAGGCTCAAAGAATTATGTGATAGGAGCATTGCTGATAGCGATTGTAAATTTATTTTTTTCGGTAACTTCAGGAACATTGCAAGGATTAAAGAAATTTTTCCCATATGGAATTCAAACTGTTTTAACTTCAGGGGGGAAGCTTTTTTTCAGTATAGTGTTTATTATAATTGGGTGGAGAGTATATGGTGTAATTGCTGCGCTAATATGTGGAGTATTTTTGTCCATTTTGTATGGGATGTATCATACAAAAGTTTATATAAAGAGAACATTTAGCTATAAAGGAAAATGTGTTATAGATATTAAAGAATTTTGTAAATATGCAGTAGGAGCCATTGTGGCTCAAAGTTGTGTCATAGCATTTACGAACGGGGATATTCTCTTGGTAAAGGCTTTCTTTTCGGATATGGAGGCTGGAATTTACTCTTCGGCGATGGTAATTGGGAAAATAGCTATGTATGTATCCACAGCTGTTATTGCGACCTTATTCCCTTTAGTAGTAGAACAAGAACAAAAAGGGGAAACAACAGTTCCATTGCTTAAAAAAGCCTTATTTTATGGGGGAGGAATGGCATTAGTTTGTGCTATTGGAATGATTACATTAGGAAAATATGTGATCGGAATATTATTTGGAGAAAGATATAAAGCAGCAATTATTTACTTGCCATATGTGTGTTTATTTGTGATTCCTTTGATTTTTATAACCATTTTAATGAATTATGTATTGGCGATAGGAAAAACAAAGTTTTTTGGTATTTCTATTGTTATTGGTTTAGGAACTATCATAGGAGTATGTGGAATAATGCACGATACAATTCCGCATATTATGACAATATGCGGAGCTATACTGACAATAGTGTTTTTATGCAATTTATTATACTTGTGGTTTCTAAACCAAAAAAATAAAAATGTAATTGATTTGGAGAATAGCAATGAAGATTAGTGGGAAACTGTCAGAAGATAATAGGGTTACAATACTGGCGCTATCATGGAGAGATATTAAAGCTCCTACAGCAGGGGGCGCGGAAGTTCATACACATGAAATGCTGAAGCGATTGAATCATAATAAATATCGGGTTATTCATTTTGCACCGCTATATAAAGGCGAAGAGCGTGAGGAAGCGATAGATGGCGTTCAGTATATTCGAAAAGGGAATATTATTAGTGTAATATGGTATGCATTTTTATATTATAAAAAGAATCGTAAAAAGATAAAGTATGTGATTGACCAGTGCAATACTCATCGTTTTTTTACTCCGCTTTGGGTAGAGCATAAAAAGAGAATATTTTATATTCATCAATTGACAAGAGAAATATGGGATATAAATTTAAAATTTCCATTTAGTAAAATTGGGAAAGCTTTGGAAAGTGTATTTTTAAGATTGAATCGAAAAGACTATGCCATAACCGTATCCGAGTCTACCAGGCAGGAACTTGTAGATTTAGGCTTTGACAGAAATAAAATTATCATAGTTCACAATGGAATATCCTTTGAGCCGTGGTTTGAAGAACAGATGTATGAGAAAGAAGAAATTCCCACTTTTATTTATGTAGGAAGGTATGCTTATTATAAGGGAATTGATGCTGCAGTAATGGCGATTGGGAAATTGCATCAGCAACATATAAATGCATGTTTATGGATATTAGGAAAAAAGAATGAGGAATATGTAGAAAAAAAATTAAAACCTATTTGTGAAAAATATAATCTTAAATGGGGAGATGGTGAAAAAGGATGTGATAAAGATATTATTAGCTGGGGATTTGTATCGGAAGAGAAGAAACTGGAATTACTAAGTAGGGCTACGGCATTATTGTTTCCTTCTATACGTGAGGGCTGGGGAATACCAATTACAGAAGCAGGGGTGGTAGGAACTCCGAGCATTGTGTATAATTCTCCTGGGATTAGAGATGCAGTTGATGGAGGCAAGGCAGGATACTTATGCCAGTCAAATAGTGTGGAGGAATTGATGGAGATGATGAGATTATCAATAGATGATGCAGCATTATATCAAGAGAAGAAGCAATGGGCATATGATTTTTCAAAAGAATTCCGATGGGATAAGACCGGAAAAGTACTAGAACAGTTTTTGGATAATAAATAAGGAATAATATATAAATATGGGATTCAATAAAGGATAATGCCGTATTATCCTTTAGATATAAATGTAATAGATAATAAGGGATTATCCTCTTTAGATATTTATAGCTTTTTCATATGTAATTTAAAAAAATAATTTTGATATAGAGAGGAATAAATATGGATACTAAATGTCTTATATATAGCATTATCATGCCAACATTTAATTCGGAAAGAACACTGGATGAAGCTTTGAATGCGATACGAAGTCAAAATTTCAATCAGGATGAGATAGAAATTTTAGTTGTGGATGGAGGTTCAACAGATAATACACGTAAGATAGCGGAAAAATATAATTGCATTATTATTGATAATCCTGAACGGCTGCCGGAACCCGCAAAAAAATATGGCATGATGTATGCAAAAGGAAAATATGTTTGCATCATGGGTTCGGATGAAATCTTGACTGAAAAAAATCAATTACTGGAAAGATACCAAATATTAGAGAAACATCCCGACATTCATTGTTTGATTTGTAGTTTGTATGCGCCAAAAGATTATGCTCCATTATGCGCCTACATAAATGCTGTTGGTGACCCGTTCACATGTTTCGTATATCAAACCTATAGTAATAAAATCAGCAATCTTCGTAAAAATTTATATAAAAAAGATGGGCATGCTTATATATTTAAGTTTGCTCCCGACGATATCACTCCTATTGGGGATGGTGGCACTGTACTGGACTTGGAATTTATTAGGAAAAATTATGAAAAAGAAGCAGATGAGTTAGAATCGTCTTTATTATTCGACATAGTTTTGAGAGATACAAAATATTTAATTATTTTGGATAACGATTGGGTTAAACATTTATCCAAAGCGGATTTTAAGACTTATTTAAACAAGGTAAAATTCCGTGTTGTAAATAATATTCATGATGTGGAAAAATCAGGGTTTGCCAATCGTGCGCAGATAAAACAGAAGCTTAATAGGCGAAAATATTTATATCCAATATACTGTCTGACAATCATTTGGCCATTAATGGACTCCATTAAAATGTGTATAAATTTTAAGAACAAAGTATTCATGTGTCATTTTATTTTCACCTATTATGTGATGATACAAGTTATATATGAATATGCCAAAAAGATTTTTGGCAAAAAAAGTACAATAACGGAATATGGAAAATAAGAGGAGGGTATTATTATGAAAGTTGAATTTTTAAATTTGAAAAGGCAGTATGCTAAAATTGCACCAGAATTGGAAAATGCAGTTCTAGAATGTTTAAGAAGTGGTGCTTATATCGAAGGACCTAAGGTAAAAGAACTGGAAAACAAGTTATCAAACTATTTAGGAGTATCGCATGTGATAACTTGTGGAAATGGAACAGATGCACTTATGTTGGCTCTGCAGGCGTCCGGCATTAAAGCTGGTGATGAAGTGATAACAACTCCTTTCAGCTTTTTTGCAACTAGCGAAGCAATAGCAGCAGTAGGGGCAATTCCTGTATTTGTAGATGTGAGGAAGAACGATTATAATATTAATCCAGATAAAATTGAGGAAAAGATTACTGATAAAACAAAAGCCATTTTGCCAGTCCACATATTTGGTATGTCAGCTGATATGGATATAATTAATAAAATTGCAGAAAAATATAATCTAGTAGTTATTGAAGATGCTGCTCAGGCGATAGGATGCAGCTATCATGGAAAGAAAGCGGGAAGCCTTGGAACGGTAGGTTGTTTTTCTTTCTATCCTACAAAAAATCTTGGAGCTTGCGGCGATGCAGGGATGGTTACTACTAATGACGAAAATATTGCAAATGCCGTACGGGCTTTTAAAGCACATGCAGCTGGGAAAATAGGAGCAAAAGCATTTGAATACTTAGAAGATGAAAAAGCTGAATGCAGCGTAGGGGAGAGTGGGGCTACGAGCAGTGAATTATATGACCCATACAAATACTATAATTATTTAATCGGCAGAAACTCAAGACTGGACAGTATACAGGCTGCTGTTTTGCTTGTAAAGTTTGAACATTTAGAGGAATATAATTCTGCGCGCTGTCGGATTGCCAATAAGTATAATTCTGCCCTAAATAAATTGCCCATACAGCTTCCTTCTTGTATCAATGAAGGGGAGTGCTGGCATCAATATGCTATTATGGTTCCTGATAGGGAAAAATTTGTTCAGCATATGTGCAAGTGCGAAATAGGAACAGGAGCATTCTATCCAGTTCCACTTCATTTACAAAAGGCCTTTAAAGGATTAAAATATAAAAAAGGTGATTACCCTGTAGCTGAATGGTTATGTGAACATTCAGTGTGTCTCCCTGTTTTCCCCGAACTTACGGAAGAAGAGCAGGATTATGTCATTGAAAGTATTGTAAAATATTTTGAGGTGAATTGATGGATAGAAAAAATGTATATATTGATGAACATGCATATGTGTCAAATGAAGCAATTATTGGGGAAAATTCAAAAATATGGATTAATTCCCAAATTAGGGAACGTGCTCAAATTGGACGTAATTGTATTATAAGCAAAGATACATACATTGATTTTGATGTTATTATCGGCGACAATGTAAAAATTCAAAATGGGGTGTCCGTATATCATGGAGTGATTATTGAAGATGATGTATTCGTTGGGCCTAATGCAACTTTTACTAATGATTTTTATCCAAGAGCCTTTAGTGAAAATTGGAGTGTACGAAATACGTTAATTAAGAAGGGCGCATCTATTTGTGCTAATTCGACTATCGTATGCGGCAATACAATTGGTGAATATGCTATGGTAGCTGCGGGTAGCGTGGTAACACATGATGTAGAGCCATTTAGTTTAGTGGCGGGTAGCCCAGCTAGATGCATTGGACATGTTTGCAAATGTGGAAGGAAGCTTGATGGCAAAAAATGTCCGTCATGTGGATTTGAGATACCAGTTTAGCCATTTTTAGGAGCTTCCTGTATAATTCAAATATAGGGAATTCCAAGAAGGGTGGTTGATAAAAAAATACCTCAGAGTAAAATAAGATTACTGACTTGCAGGTTAGTGAAAATCTTATTGAACAGGGAGGTATCCAAGATGAATTATAACACACAGAACGCAAAAATTGCATCCATAACTGAAAAAACTCTGATTGTTGGAATTGATGTAGGAAGTGAAACCCACTATGCCAGGGCATTCGACTGGCGCAACTATGAATATACCAGAAAGCCACTGGAATTCAGTAACACAGAGGCAGGTTTCCAGACATTCAAAGCATGGATGGAGGATATAGCGGCGAAACACGGTAAAACTGCTGTAATACCGGGCATGGAGCCAACAGGCCATTACTGGTTTGCCCTGGGGAAATTCCTGCAGGATACCGGAATGAAGCCGGTACATGTAAATCCCCACCATGTGAAGAAATCGAAAGAACTGGATGACAACAACCCCAACAAAAATGACCGTAAAGACCCAAAGACGATCGCTGCGCTTGTCAATGAGGGACGGTTCTCGTACCCTTATATACCAACCGGTATCTATGCAGAGATCAGGAGCCTGTCAAACCTGCGCTTCCAGACGCAGGAGGAGCTTACGAGGATCAAGAACCGCCTGGCCAGATGGTTCGCCATCTACTTCCCTGAATATAAAGACGTTTATGGGGATTTGAAAGCGGTGAGCGGGAGGATGGTGCTGAAGGAGGCGCCGCTGCCGGAGGACATCAGAAAACTGGGGGTGGAAGGTGTGAACCGGATATGGAGGGGCGCAAAGCTAAGAGGCGCTGGAATGAAGAGGGCAAAGACCCTGGTAACAGCTGCGGAGCATAGCGTAGGAAGTACGGAAGCGCCGGAAGCCGCCCGAATGGAACTGAAAAACCTTCTGGCTGACATGGATGTATATACAGCAAGGCAGGAGGAACTGCTCCGGAACATAGAAGAAAAGCTGAAAAAGATCCCATATATAGATAACCTGTTGTCGATTAAGGGAATTGGAATGGTGACGGTCAGCGGCTTTATAGCAGAAGTTGGGGACATTGGACGTTTTGACAATCCCAAACAGCTTCAGAAGCTGGCAGGATATGCCATTGTGGCAAATGATTCCGGAAAACATAATGGGGAAAGCCGGATCAGCTACCGTGGGCGGAAACGTCTGAGATATGTACTGTATGAGGCCGCGGTATCGCTGGTGGGGAAGAATGCAGAGTTTCGGGAGATACACGAGTATTACCGAACGAGGAAAGAGAACCCGCTCAAAAAGATGCAGTCAGTAGTGGCGGTAGCCTGCAAGATACTAAGAATATTTTATACGATTCTCACAAAAGGTGTAGAGTATGACCCGGAGAAGCTGCTGGGCGACATCAGGAGACCACAGGTACGGGCAGCATAACAAACAACAGGAAAAACAGGCAATGCCCTGTCACAGTTGGACTGAGCCTCCGTCAGACACCGCCGGGAGCTGAATCCAGCGGTGACAGGAAAGCTGGGAGGTATGGGAAACCGGCCGGAAAAACGTCCGCCGCAAGGTGCCGGCCGTGGAAAACATACAGGTCAGTAAGACTTATACAAAGAATGAGCCGGTAGCCGGCAGGAATATTTTCCATAGGGCATGACCCTGGTTAGGAGCTGAGCTGGCACCCTGGTTATGGACAGGCGGGACGAAGGAAGTTAGGACCCCGGCAGAGATGCAGGGTGATCCTGGTAGACACGGGAGGTTCGCTGCCATAGAAGGATGGGTATACACAAGGCCATGTAGAGCGAAAACCAAGACGTTCTACTTCGTGTACCCTTCACCCTCTATTTTCGTACCAGATACAGAGAAATGTCCATCTCCTTGGCTCATT
>BLLT01000003.1 GCA_011958945.1 Lachnospiraceae bacterium
GGAAGCCGAAGGCTGAACTGTTACGGTAGATGCTTCTTCCTGCTTAAATTTGATTGCTAAGAAATCCTGTATCTGCTATACTGACAGCAGATACAGGGTTTTTTTGCTATATTAGGAAAGTCCGTCATCAGACGGACATAAATTGGCAAGGAACAGAAGGGCTTTTGAGAAGTGGAAGAGTTATATTTTAATAGAGGGGGAGATTACGCTGGAATATTGACTAAGGAGGAACGAGGATGGAGACTGACAAGAAAGAAGCAACAGCTAAGGGCACGGTGGTAGAAGGGGAAGGAAAGGGAGAGATTTCCAAAGAAGAACTTTGGGGGATGATAACGGCTTATCAGGGAAAGACCATTTACACGGCCAAAGGGCTTCCTCTTACTTACCGGGTAAAGGGCGGGGAACTGTTTGCGGACAGGAAGAAGAAATCCATAACCCGTGCCACCTTTGAACAGGCGTATCAGAAAATCATAGAGGATACAGAGCATAAAATCATAGGCCCTAAAAGCCTGAATTGCTTCGGCGCACCGTATGTATGGGCGGTTTTCAAAGCATTGGGCGTGGTTTAGGGTTTATATGCTTGAGGGAAAGGCGGATGAGGATGAAAATAGCGGGTTTCCGGTTCCGGCCAGGGGAAAACGGCAGACGGGCAGCCCTTCAAATAATATGCTTTATGTTGTGGGCCATACTCCTTTTTGGCATCAGCCCTTCGGCTTATAATGTATTTGCCCATGAGTCTGCGGGGGGCGGCACATTATCCGACGGCAAGGAGGAAGCGCGGCAATATGGGGAATACAGGCAGCGGCTGGAAGAAATAGAATACAAAAACGATATAGCCGGACGGGGATTTCAGGTGATAGAAGACCAAATCTTTCCTATTGAGATGGGGGGATTTGGGGAGGTTTCATTTATCCCGGCCATGGATGAAACCTATGGCCGCCTTATTTTGCTCTTTGCGGCGCCGGATGGGGAAATCTTGTATAGGACGGAGCAGCTGGAAACTAACACCTGTTACAGGGGGCGAACAATACAGCCTAACCAGGGGATTTCTGCGGTTTCTTTTCAAGACTTGAACGGTGATGGGCTGATGGATATTGTGCTGATTACCTCCTGCGTCAAAGAAGAAGGGGACTATGCGGGGAAAACATATAAAGTGGGGGATGTGCTTTTTCAAAACACGGATGGATGCGGATTTTACAGGGACTATCGCATTTCGGACAAAATCAATCGTTTTGGCATGAATAAGAGTATTGACTTGATCGCATCCTTCGTCAGGGATGGGAAATCTACGGAGTTTTTATACACGGCCACAACATTAAAGGAATTACAGAATGCGGGCCTGAAAATCATTTCGGAACAATGCTACTTCAGGAATTTTGAAAAGCTGGGAAGGCTGCAGGTGGTGCCTGGGGTCTATAGCATAGCGGAATACGGCTTTTTTATGATATACCTTGTGAACGAGCAGGGCTCTATTGTCTGGAGTCTGCAGCCTATGGGAGAATATGATAATTTATATGCACTGAAAGGGATTAACTGCCGCGATATCGATGGCGATGGATTAAAAGATATTATAGTGCTGGCCCGTTACAGCTATGAAGGGAGCGGGCATGAACTGATTGTAAAAACGGATTATGCCATCTATTATCAGAGGACGGGGGGATTTTCCGCCGATATGGAAATACGGAACAGTTACCGCTGCAATGACGAAGTATCCATGGAGGAACTGGTGGAGAAGGCGCGTGCGTATTGGGGATGGTGACATACGGCTTTTCCCCAAAATATATTGTCAGAATATTCGGTCCAGGTTATGGATTTCGCAATTGCCTGGAAATTGCTGTATAGGGAAAGGGGCGTAAGAGTGATACGGATATTGATTGTAGATGATGAGAAACCGATTTGTGATTTAATCGATATGAACTTATCGGCAGCAGGCTATCAGTGTGAGTCTGTGCAGGACGGTTTGGAGGCCATTGCCCGTATTGAAAAGGGGGGCCTGGATTTGATCCTTCTGGATATCATGCTCCCGGGGGCTGATGGGTATGATATTCTGGATTATATCCGGCCTATGGGAATTCCGGTTATTTTTATCACGGCGAAACACGAAGTGAAGGATCGTGTAAAGGGGCTGAAACTGGGGGCTGACGATTATCTGGTAAAGCCTTTTGATGTGGTGGAACTGGTGGCCCGGGTGGAGGCGGTGCTGCGCAGATATAATAAAACGGAACAGCATTTGACAGCAGGGGATGTAGTGGTGGACGTGGAAGCGAGGCGGGTAACGAAGGGCGGGAAGCCGGTTATCCTGACGAACAAGGAATTCGGTTTGCTGCTCCTGTTTATGAAGAATAAAAACGTGGCCCTGTTTAGGGAAAAGCTATATGAAACAGTTTGGGAAGGGGAGTACTTTGGGGATAGCCGGACATTGGACCTTCATGTGCAGCGTCTCCGCAGGAAACTGGGATGGGAGCACAATCTGGTGGCGGTGTATAAAGTAGGATACCGCTTAGAGGTACCGCAATGAAATTTTCTTTAAAGTTGCTGCTGTGGACGATTATCATTATGGCGATAGCGTTGGGGTTCAGCGGGTTTTATTTTGTCAATTATGTGTTTGAAACCTCATTAGCCAGGGAAGTAGGGCAGGCTTTGGATGAGAACAGCATCCTAAGTTTCGCGTTTGAGACGGCAGCCCTGAATGTACCGGTGAAGTATGATGTTTTGCAGGACCATACGGTGGAGGAGATTGCTTCCAATCTGGAAACGGGTGGGCATAGCGCCAGCCGTCTTCTTAGGATTTCCGATGAGCAGAAAAATGTGCTGTATGTGAGCAATGGCTTCGAAGCGGACAGTGTCCTTTTGGAACAGACGAATGAAAGCACGAAAACATATCGGATTATAGAAATGGGGCAGGGATACTACGTACAGACTGGGGCAGCGGTAAATGCACTGGACAGGATCGTATATCTGGAAACCATGAGGGACATTTCGGATGTATTTGAAGAACGGGAATTGGGTTTTTCCGTATACCGGAGGATGACGGTGGCTATGCTCATTGCCGGAACGGTGATCATGCATCTGATTTCCTCCTGGCTGACCAAGCCTATCCGCCTGCTGACCAGGGCTACCAAGCGGATGGCGGCAGGAGATTATTATTATCGGGCAAAGCAGGTGAGCAATGATGAACTGGGGCAGCTGACCAAGGATTTTAACTATATGGCCAATGCCCTGGAGGAGAATATCATGAAGCTGGAAGAAGGGATTGCGGATAGGGAAAATTTCGTGGCAGCTTTTGCCCATGAACTGAAAACGCCGTTGACAGCCATTATTGGCTATGCGGACATGCTCCGCTCCCATAAGCTGGATGAGGAAAAAAGCTTCCTGTCGGCCAATTATATTTATACGGAGGGGAAAAGGCTGGAGGCGATGTCCTTCCGGCTGTTGGACATTATTGTGACAAAGCGCAGCAATGCGGAATTCCAGAAAGTGTCTGCCCAGTCTGTTTTTCTGTATCTGCAGGATATGTTTGCGGGCAGCAGCTTTCAGTTTCGGTTTCATTACGACAAAGGAACGGTGCGTGCGGAGATAAATCTGCTGAAAACTGTCCTGATTAACCTGATAGACAATGCATGCAAGGCATCGGAAGCAGGGGGGAGGATAGAAGTGGGAGGATACCGTCTGGAGGAGGGATACCGTTTTGAGATAAAGGATTATGGGGTAGGGATACCGGAAGAAGAGCAGAAGAATGTGGTAAAAGCTTTCTATATGGTGGATAAATCCCGTGCCAGGAGTAAAAACGGGGCAGGGCTGGGGCTGGCCCTCTGTGTGGAAATCCTCCGGCTTCACGGCAGCGTATTGAAAATAGAAAGCCAGGCGGGGGAAGGAACTTGCATGAGTTTTATTCTGCCGGATAAAGAAGGGGGAAAATAAGCTTATGAGACAGGAGAAGTGCACAGGAGAAGGAAATGACAAGGGGTGGATGAAACGTTTAGCAGGAGGACTAATCCGGGAGAAGGAGGAGGCTATGCCGGGGAACGCGCTCACCCTCTGTTTTTTCCTGTTCACAGCGGCGGTCATTGGGGCATCGGTATGGGGGCCGGAGGCATTAGCGGGGTATAAAGACAGGGGCATATTGAATATTACCCATGCGGAAGAAATTGAGGCGGCCGGGGAGGGGTTTCGCTATACGTTAAACGGAAACGAGAAGCTTTATATTTTATCCCAATGCTTAAGCAGCCAATCGCTGCCGGAGAGCGACCAGAGCGCATGGACGAGGAATGCGGACCCGGGCATGGACTATCAGGAAATAACAGGGACTTATGCCTTCGTAGTCAATCATAAAGGGCCTTCGGGGGAGGAAATTACGGACGAAGAGATTTATGAGACGTGCAACAGTCAGCTGGAGACGTTAAAAAGCCTGGGAATCCTGCCGGAGAGTGTAAAGACGGTAGAAAAGGCATCTTACGATGCTGTGTTATATTCCGCCATCGATGTGCTGGAGCCGAGAAATAATGTGGCGGTCTGGAAACTGAGCCTGTCCAACAGCCAGAAAAATGCCAATAAGGAAAATCGGTTAATTGATGCATACATCGATGCGGAGAGCGGTAAAATTTATGAATTTTATGTGCGTACGCCCATGCAATGGGAAAAGATTGTTCCGGATGAAATGATGGAAAAATGGAGCGGCTATATGGGAATTGATGCCCCGGAAGCGTTGGAATCGGAGAATCCGTTGCTGGAAACCACCCCGTATTACAAAAAGTATGTATTTCCGGGAAGCGGCAGCGGCAGTACGGTGGCAACGATTGGGTTTTATGAAGGAATAAATGAATTATTTTTAAAAATTTCAAAATGATGCAAAAATGATACAAATTTGATGCAGATATGATACAACTATGATGATATTTTGATGCAGCTAACGTGTAATCTGTTTATGAACGGAAGGAAAAGCGGGGCAATGATGCCAATAGGCATTGTCTGCAAGAACCTGTCTGTGATGTGGCGAAGCGGATTGGAGAGGAGCATCGGAATATGTACAGAAGAGTATCATATATGCAAATGAAGAAAAAGAAAGCCAGAAGAAAGAGGATGATAAAAGCGTGGTGCGCGCTGATTATGGCGGCGTGCATCGGGGGAACTTCCCTGGCTTTGGCGGTAAATGCGTGGGCGGCGCCGGAGGATGCGTCTGCGGAAGAGGCGGCAGAATTAAATGTGCAGCAGGAGGAAACAGGAGAAACCATATCCGGAAATGTAGCCCTTCCGGAGACCGGGGAAGAGATGGAGAAGAAGGAAGAGGGAAAACTGGCTGTCATCATAGACCCGGGGCATGGGGGTGAGGATGAGGGCTGTGCCAAAGAAGGGGTACGGGAAAAGGATGTGAACCTGGCCATTGCGAAGCTGGTACGGGATAAGCTGAACGGAATGGGCTATCAGGTGATAATGACAAGAGAAGAGGATGCTTATATAGCGAAAGAGGAACGGGTAGAAAATGCTAATGCATCCAATGCGGATATTTATGTGAGCATTCATCAGAATACATTTGAAGACGGAGCAGTAGAGGGAATTGAGACCTGGTATGACGGAAGTGACAGCGTCAGGGACAGCAAAAGGCTGGCGCAGCTGATTCATCAGGAGACGATAAATACAACAGGGGCAGTGCAGCGGCAGATAAGGGATGACGCGCAGCTTCATGTGACCGGGAAAACGGTTATGCCGGCCTGCCTGATTGAAACGGGATTTTTGTCCAATCCGGGGGAAAGGGAAAAGCTGGTGAGCCCGGAATACCAGGAGCAGATAGCGGAAGGGATTGTGCGGGGAATCGACTTGTATTTTCACCCCAAAACCATGTATTTGACCTTTGACGACGGCCCTTATGTGGAAAATACGGCCAGGGTGCTGGATGTGTTGAAAGCCAGGGGCATAAAGGCCACTTTTTTCCTGGTGGGGGAGAATGTGGAGAAAAATCCGGAGATGGCAAAGAGAATTGCGGAGGAAGGCCATACCATAGGGATTCATTGCTATAGCCATGATTATAAGACTATCTATCAAAGCGTGGACAGCTATGTGCAGGATTTTGAGAAAGCTTATCAGGTGATAAAGGAGACGACGGGAGTGGAGGCGCAATTTTTCCGCTTCCCGGGCGGGAGCGTGAATGCATATAATAAAAAGGTGTGCAAGGAGATTGCGGAAGAGATGACGGCCAGGGGATTTATTTACTATGACTGGAATGCCAGCATGGAAGATGCGGTAAAAAATCCGAATCCGGAACAGCTGATTGCAAATGCTAAGGAGTCTACCTTAGGGAGGGAAAAGGTAGTTCTGCTGGCACATGACGTAGTGTATGCCACAGGGATGTGCCTGGACGATTTGCTGGATCAGCTGCCGGAATACCGGATGGAAGTGCTGACTGAAGATTTAGAACCGGTGCACTTCCAGATGAAATGAAGGCCTGGACGGCTGTAGTATGCGTCTGGCTATAGGATATGCCGATATGAATCAGCTTTCTTTGCGAATCACTCCGCAGCCTATTTTTTCCCCGGAATCGCCGGAAGGCTGGGTGGTGAAATCATCCCGCTTAGAATGAATAATAACGGATTTGCCAATAATGCTGTCAATGGTGAATCGTTTGTCATAAAAAGCAGTCCAGGCATACCCCTGATTGCCCAGCAGCGGAATCAAATCGCCGGCATGCATGGGATGAAGGGTACCTGCCGGATTGAAATGATTTCCGGTTTTGCTGTATGAGCCGGAGCAATCGCCGAATTCGTGGATGTGCATTGCATAAAAATCGGAAGAATCCTGAGTGGAAATATTGGGGAGGCCGAAGATTTCCGCCTCCACCAGGATACCGTCATAAGGGGTTTCATAAAATTTAACCAGTCCGCTCAGTTCTGAGTAGGTTTCCTTGCCTGTCACCCATGCAACGGCTGCCGGGCAGTTTTTTTCCAATATGCGTACGAACGTAAGACGAGGAGTAAATTGATACATAATCTGACCTTTAAGGATAAAAACTTTTTATTATTATATGCAGTGGGCGGCGGAATGACTTTTTCATAGGCCATTGTATACGGAAGGAGGGCCGGCTTTTTTCGGACATCCGGAATGATAGAAGTCAGTACACTGCCGGTTTTAGCCGGATACGGAAGGCAGATTGTTCAAATTTTTTACCAACCCTACGATTTCTTTGGCATCGCTTTTGGGCGTGGGAATATCATCCAGGGTATTTCTGGCCAGTGCTTCGCTTAATGTGTCTTTATCTATATCTTTCATAATGGTTTGTTGTTCCTCTTGGGCCTGGTATAGCTTGCCCTGGTGGGGATTTTTTTATTCCCGCCAGCAACGAGCCAAGTGGCTGCTGGCAGACATTTGGAGACAGCCGCGAGGGCCAAAGACCCTCGGCTCTGCAGCGTGGTCTTTGATTCGGCGGAAAAATAATTAGAAGAGTTTTACTTTCCTTCATGTCCGCAGTTTGGTATAATAAGGAAGTCCGGAAAACTAAATCATTCCTCGAAAAATGCTCCGGCATGGAGAACTATTGTGCAAAGGGGAGCGGAAAGCGGGCATAATAAAAAAGAGGTATTGGATATTTGGAGGAGGTTTTTGCAATGGCTAATATTCCAAAAATTGAGCGTGAGAGGGCGCTATATGAAACGAGACGGTTATTCGTGGCGGTGGCAGGAACGGCGTTATATGCGGTAGGGATGAATTTGTTCGTAGTTCCCCATGGCCTTTATACCGGCGGAGTGATGGGTATCTGCCAGGTAATCCGTACCTTGCTGATGCGGTACACATCTTTGCCGCTGCAAAACTTCGATATCTCAGGTATCATATATTATATTGTGAACATTCCGTTATTTTTTATAGCTATGAAAAAGCTGGGAAAAGTATTTTTTACAAAGACTTTAGTCTGCGTAACGGCCATGTCTTTTTTCCTGTCTGTAATCACAGTTCCTAAAGTGCCTGTTATGGGAGACCTGCTGGCATCGTGTTTGATTGGGGGCATTTTGTGCGGAACAGGAATCGGCATTTCTTTGAAAATGGGAAGTTCTGACGGCGGAACCGATGTTCTGGGCATATTACTGATACGCTGGAAAAAGGATTTCAGCGTTGGGAAGGTGAATTTGATAGTCAATATCGGCCTGTATGGGGTGTGCCTTTTCCTGTTCGATGTACAGACTGTAATTTATTCCCTGATTTATGCTTCTGTCAGCGCTTTTGCTGTGGATAAAGTGCACTCGCAGAACATCAATGTGGAAGTGCATATCATCACCAAAAATGCCAGCGAGGAAATGGAGCAGGAAATTTTCAGCCAAATGGAGCGGGGCATCACGAAGTGGAAAGGATTGGGGGCATACACGGATGAAAATACCGAACTGCTTTATATGGTTGTTTCTAAATATGAAATCGGCAGATTGAAACATATTATCAGGAAGTATGACCCACACGCTTTTGTGGTAGTAAATGAAGGGGTGAATGTGGACGGGCATTACTTGAAGAAACTGTAGAATCTGCCCTTTTGCTACAGGCGAAGCCGGAATGCTGAACTGTTACTATGGTTAGGGAAAATCCCAAAACATTAATTGACAACTCTCACGTTATATGGTATAGTTGTTATAGATTTGAACGAATGATTTCTGCAAGCTTGTGACTATTGTATAGGCAAGACTTGATATTACATGTGTATTTGATATGCATGTAATAACAAGTCTTTTTTTTATATTATAGGAAATTACGCCACAGCGATGTAAACAACGTGTTTTTTGGACAGATGAAGGCAGCTGAAAGGGCATGGTTATCAATATGAGTCCTAGAAGATGGGTGATAAAAAAAGCGATAAGCAATAACGTGGTATGTGCTCGGAACGAACGCAACCAGGAACGGATTTTGGTAGGAAAAGGTATCGGTTTTAAGACGAAAGCCGGGGATGAAGTGGACTTGGCAAATGTGGAAAAAGAGTACTTTTTAAAATCCAAAAATATAACGGGCAAGCTTTATGCCCTGCTGGCACAGACTCCGGAAGTTTATATGGAAATTGCGGACGAGATTTTGAAACGGGCACAGGAAGCTTTAAAGAGCGAACTGGACGAATCGCTGCTTTTGCATCTGATTGACCACATTTCTTTTGCAGTATCCCGGATGGAACAAGGGTTGGAATTTAAAAATGTATTGCTGGCGGAAATCAGGAATTTTTATCCGAAGGAATTCGAGGTGGCCAGATATGCCCTGTCTTTGATTAAAGGGAAAACGGGGGCAGCTCTTCCGGAGGATGAGGCGGGCTCTATAGCAATGCATATCGTCAATGCGGAATTTTGCTATCAGGATATAAATGGCTCCGTTCGGATGACAGAACTGATTCAGAAAATCATAAAAATAGTGCGTTACCAATATCAGATGAATTTCGATGAGGAATCCATACATTTCACACGGTTTGTCACTCATCTGAAATTCTTTGCACAGCGTCTGTTCGGCAGCACTATGCTGGATGAAAATGATTTAGACTTTCAGACTTTAATCAAGACGCAATATAAAGAGAGTTATGCATGTGCGGAGAAAATCGCCAAATTTATATGGGATGACTATCAGATTGCGGTTCCCGAGGAAGAACTGATTTATCTGACCGTCTATATACGCAGGATTACAGCGATGGGAACAGAGGAATAGAGGCTTACTGCAGAAGCCGGATTTCCTTTCCAAATATATGGCGGGAATCTTTTGGGCAATAACAGGCAGCTGCATGCCCGGAGATGACAACCATGCTGTGGGCAGCGAGACGTCAGGCCTGCAGCATCGCCAGAAATATTTTATAAATCAGAATAATGATGGAGGTAAGGTATGGACTACAAAAAAACAGCTCAGGAAATATTAAAACTTGTGGGCGGGGAAAAGAACGTAGCAAGTGTGACAAACTGTATGACACGCCTGCGCTTCAACTTAAACGATGCGAAAAAGGCGGATGTGGAGGCAATTAAGAGAATCAAGGGCGTTCAGGGCGTGGTGACGAAGAACGGCCAGTTCCAGGTAGTCATCGGAACTGATGTGGGGAATGTGTGTGAAGAAATAAAGAAGCTGGGGAAATTTGAAGAAAATGCCGCAGCGGACAGCCAGGAAAAGACAGGGATAGTGGCTGCATTTTTCGGAACCTTGACCGCTATTTTCCAGCCAATTATCCCGGCGTTAGCCGGCTCCGGTATGATTAAAGCGCTGCTTGCCCTGCTGGTAGCTTTCAAGCTGGTGGATTCCGGCTCCCAGACTTATCAGATTTTTAACGCTTTCGGCGATGCGCTGTTTTCCTTTATGCCGTTCATCCTGGCATTTTCCGCAGCAAAACGCTTTAAATGCAACCCATATGTTTCCGCCGTTTTGGCAGGGGTGCTTCTGCATTCCAGCTTTACCGGGCTGAATACCGGCGATCCGGTTCACCTGTTTGGGTTTATCCCGGTGACAATGATTTCCTATGGCGGCAGCGTAGTGCCAATCCTGCTGATTGTGTGGGTACAGTCCTATATTGAGAAATTTGCAAATAAAATATCGCCGAAACCGGTGAAAATATTCCTTGCCCCTATGATTACCATTATTGTGACGGGTATCATCGGAATTACTATTGCAGGGCCTTTGGGCAATCTGGTGGGCCAGGTCATCGCTATCGGCTTTAACTGGCTCAACGATTATGCGGGATGGGTAATCCCTGTACTGATGGGAACTTTCTGCCCGTTCTTTGTTATGACAGGGATGCATTATTGTTTTGCACCTATTCAGACGATACAGTATGCAACCCTGGGATACGGCACCATTTTAGGCCCCGGTATGCTGGCATCCAATATTGCCCAGGGTACTGCGGCTTTGGTGGTAGGAGCTAAATCTAAAAATAAGGATTTGAAGCAGCTTGGCTTTTCATCCGGCGTTACAGGTCTGATGGGTATTACCGAACCGGCGCTTTACGGTGTAAATTTAAGGCTGAAAAAACCGTTGTATGCCTCTATGATTGGCGGCTGTGCAGCGGGCCTATATGCAGGGATTACAGGGATTCACACTTTTTCATCCACGACAGCGGGTATCTTCGCGCTTCCGGTTTATATAGGCGGTGAAAGCTTTACAAATGTGATTAATGCAGCGATTACCATTGTGATTTCCATGGTGGTGACGGCGATTGCCGCGCTGGTCATCGGCTTTGATGACCCGGCAGAGGAGGAGGCGGAAGCCGCTCCTGTTACAGAAGCAAAAACAAACGTTGTGAAGTCGGAAGGCATTAAGATTTCCGTCGATTCCCCTGTAGAGGGAAAAATTATACCCTTATCGGAAGTAAAAGATGAAGTATTTTCCAACGAAATCGTAGGAAAAGGTGCGGCGGTCGTTCCCGAAAAGGGCGAAATCCATGCGCCGGCAGAGGGCGAAATCGCATCCGTTTTCGATACCGGGCATGCCCTTGGCATGATAACAAAAGATGGTGTGGAACTGTTGATTCATATCGGCCTTAATACGGTAGAATTAAAAGGGAAATACTTCCAAATCCATACGAAACAGGGAGAACATGTAAAGAAAGGCGACTTGCTCATTTCTTTTGACATTGACGGCATTCAAAAGGCGGGTTATGATGTTACCACCCCCGTGCTGGTAAGCAACACCGAGGATTATCTGGATATCCTGGCCAAACAGGAAGGAAGGGCAGGCAGCAGTCTGATTACTGTTTTGAAATAAGGGAAAGGAGAAGGGGATTTATGAGTTTTCCAAAAAATTTCCTATGGGGCGGCGCGGTTGCTGCCAACCAGTGTGAAGGGGCATATCTGGAGGACGGCAAAGGGCTGTCCATTCAGGATGTGATGCCAAAAGGCATTATGGGGCCGGTAACGGAAGAGCCTGTGGCGGAAAATCTGAAATTGATTGGGATTGATTTCTACCACCGCTATGAAGAGGATATCCGCCTGCTTGCCGAGATGGGCTTTAAGGTATTCCGCATGTCCATAGCATGGAGCAGAATTTTTCCCATGGGCGATGAAGAAGAGCCCAACGAAAAAGGACTTGCTTTTTATGATAAGGTATTCGACGTGTGCCGTGAATGCGGCATAGAGCCTATGGTCACTCTTTCCCATTACGAGACGCCCCTTCATCTGGCGAAATCATATGACGGCTGGAGGGACCGTCGGCTGGTAGGTTTCTTTGAGCGATATTGCCGTGTGGTTTTCGGGCGATATAAGGATAAAGTAAAGTATTGGATGACCTTCAATGAAATCAATGCCTTATGGCATTTCCCCCTGATGGGGGCAGGGATCTGGACGCCCAAAGATCAGCTTTCGGAGCAGGATAAATATCAGGCGGCCCACCATGAATTTGTGGCCAGCGCACTGGCCACCAAGCTGCTGCACGAAATGATTCCCGATGCGAAGATGGGATGCATGGTGCTGGGGGCGTTAAGCTATCCTATGACCCCGAAACCGGAGGATATGCTGGCCATGGTGCAGGCGGACCGGAAGGTAATGTTCTTCTGTGACGTACAGGCCCGGGGATATTACCCCTCTTATACTAAAAAGGAATGGGAGAAAAAAGGAATCTCCATTCAGATGGAGCCGGGGGATGAAGAACTGCTGCGCCATACAGTGGATTACATTTCCTTTAGCTATTATATGAGCAAATGCACTGCTGCAGATTGCTCCCAGTACAGCAAGGGTGCAGGAAACCTCACAAGCGGCGTGAAAAACCCCTATTTGAAAGAAAGCGAGTGGGGATGGCAGATTGATCCCGATGGCCTGAGGTACACTTTGGATTATTTCTATGACCGCTACCAGAAGCCGCTTTTTATTGCGGAAAATGGATTGGGGGCGATGGATGCCCTGGTGGAAAAGGAAGACGGCAGCTTTACCGTTTGCGATGACTACCGGATAGAATATTTGAAGAATCATTTATTGGCGGTGGAAGAGGCGTTGGAAGAGGGGGTAGATGTGATGGGCTATGCGGCATGGGGATGCATTGACGTAGTCAGCGCTTCCACCGCACAGTTAAAAAAGCGCTATGGATTTATTTATGTAGACCGCAATGAGGACGGTTCTGGCTCTTTGAAACGCTATAAAAAGAAAAGCTTTGACTGGTATCGTGGAGTGATTGAAACGAATGGGGAAGCTTTGCACGGATAGAAAGAAATGGCATGAAAGTGCAATGAAGCCTATAGGACTGTGAAAAGTGAAAGAATCAATGAAACGGGGCTGCCCTGAGAAACGTAATTCAGGGGCAGCCCCGTTTGCTTATGCATACGGGCGTCCAAATGAGATGTATCAGCAAGCTGATGGACGACAGGCGCGGCAAGTAGAGGAAAAGTGATTCTGCTGCTCGATTAAATAATGATAGAAAAAATGCCATAACCTAATGAAACATTCGTTTCGTCTCATAAGTGGGTTCGCAAGTCAGATACATCCCCAATTTTTTAAAAATATTCACGTCTACGGAAGATAGAATAACCGTAGAATGCACTTCGCACCCTTTCAGCTTAGGCAGCTGTGCCAGGGCTAACCTGGCGGCATCATCGCCGGCGGCACTGATAGACAGGGCAATCAGAATTTCATCCGTATGAAGCCTTGGGTTGCGGCTGCCCAGGTAGTCCGTCTTCAGCGCCTGGATTGGCTCAATAGCGGCTCTGGATACCAGGTGGAGGTTATGGTCAATCCCGCCCAGAGTCTTCAAAGCATTGAGCAGCACGGCAGCGGAAGCACCAAGAAGATCGGAAGTCTTGCCGGTAATCACCTGTCCGCCGGGAAGCTGGATGGCGGCAGCCGGATGGCCGGTATTTTCCTGCCGCATCATGGCAGCAGGGATGACCTTACGGTCCTCGCTGGATATAGATGCCTGCTTCATTAACAACTCTAACTTGTATACAATCTCCTTCGCCCCTATGATATCCTTTTTTTGCTCATAAAGGGCCTGATAATACCGGCGTATAATTTCCTGTTTGGCCGCTTCCTGACAGGCCTGGTCATCAATAATGCATTTTCCTGCCATATTGACTCCCATATCAGTAGGTGATTTATAAGGGCTGCTCCCAAGAATCTGCTCGAAGATAGCATTTAAAACAGGGAAAATCTCCACATCTCTATTATAGTTAACCGTAGTCTCCCCATAAGCATCCAAATGGAAAGGGTCGATCATATTCATGTCATTCAAATCTGCGGTGGCCGCTTCGTAGGCCAAATTTACAGGATGGCGCAGAGGCAGGTTCCAGATAGGGAAAGTCTCGAATTTGGCATAACCCGCTTTAATCCCCCTCTTATGTTCATGATACAGCTGGGAGAGGCAGGTGGCCATTTTTCCGCTGCCGGGTCCGGGGGCAGTGATGACGGCCAAGGGCTTGGTGGTTTCGATATAATCATTTTTCCCGTACCCCTCATCGCTGACAATATGGGCAATATTGCTGGGATACCCTTCAATAATATAATGAAGATAAGAGCGGATGCCCAGACGGGAAAGGTGCTTGCGGAAATGGTCGGCGGCAGGCTGCCCGGAATACTGTGTGATGACCACGCTTCCCACATATAAATCCATGGAACGGAAGGCGTCGATTAGACGCAGCACATCCATGTCATAGGTAATGCCCAAATCCCCCCTGATTTTATTTTTTTCAATGGCATCGGCGCTGATGGCGATGATAATTTCGGCCTGTTCCTTTAACTGGAGCAGCATTTTTAATTTGCTGTCCGGCAAAAAGCCGGGCAGGACGCGGGAGGCGTGGTAATCGTCGAACAGCTTCCCGCCGAATTCCAGATAGAGTTTATTGCCAAACTGGGCAATCCTCTCCCTTATCTGTTCTGACTGCATTTTAAGATATGTATCGTTATCAAATCCTATTTTCATGGTAAAATATATAACCTTTCGTATAAACAATAAAACAGAATTGGCCCGGCGGCCAATTCTTGGCTACTCACAGCACTGCGGCGTAATGTCCTATTGCAAGGAATCCAATGCAGCAGCAATAAAACCTTTAAACAGCGGATGGGGCCGGTTGGGCCTGGACTTTAACTCGGGATGCGCCTGGGTGGCGATGAAGAAAGGATGTGACGGAATTTCACACATTTCTACAATACGTCCGTCCGGGGAAAGCCCTGAGAGCTTCATTCCTTTTTCGGTTAATACTGCCCGGTAGTCATTATTGACTTCATAGCGGTGTCTATGCCTTTCATGAATAGTTTCCTGTCCGTAAAGCTGATAAGCCTTGGAGGACTTGTCCAGAATACATGGATAGGAGCCAAGGCGCAAAGTGCCGCCGATATCCTCCACCCCGTTCTGGTCCGGCATAAGTGCGATGACAGGGTGGGTGGTATGGGGGTTCAGTTCCACGCTGTGGGCATCGTGATAGCCGGCTACATTTCGGGCATATTCCACGATGGAAAGCTGCATGCCCAGGCAAAGCCCTAAGAATGGGATGTTGTGTTCTCTGGCATAGGTAATGGCATGAATCTTGCCATCTATCCCCCTGTCGCCGAACCCTCCGGGAACAAGGATGCCGTTTACCCCGTGGAAAATTTTATCCGAATTTTCTATTGTAACGGTTTCGGAGTCCACCCATTTAATATTTACTGTGACACGGTTGGAGATGCCGCCGTGTTTTAAGGCTTCCACTACGCTAATATAAGCATCATGAAGCTGGATATATTTCCCTACAAGGGCAACGGTCACCTCGCCGGAAGGGGAGCGGAGTGAATTTACCATGGAAGTCCAGTCGGAGAGGTCCGGCTCCGGGCAGGGGAGATGGAGGCATTCGCAGGCAACCTGTGCCAGATTCTCCTTTTCCATTGCCAAAGGTGCTTCGTAAAGGTATTCCACATCCAGGTTCTGCAGCACATGGTTGCCCGGCACATTGCAAAATAGGGCGATTTTATCCTTTATCCCCTGGGTCAGGGGATATTCGCTCCGGCATACAATGATGTCCGGGCGGATGCCCATTCCCTGTAATTCCTTTACGCTGGCCTGGGTAGGCTTTGTCTTCATTTCCTGGGAAGCCCGTAAATAGGGAATCAGGGTGACATGAATAAGGATAGCATTTTCTCTGCCTACCTCGTGCTGAAATTGGCGTATGGATTCCAAAAAGGGCTGGCTTTCGATATCGCCTACGGTGCCGCCCACTTCAATAATAGCGATCCGCATATCGGAATCGGTGAAATTCCGGTAAAACCGGCTTTTGATTTCGTTTGTTATATGAGGGATGACCTGAACGGTACCTCCGCCGTAATCGCCCCGCCGCTCTTTTTGCAGAACGGACCAATAAATTTTGCCGGTGGTGACATTGGCATTTTTTCCCAGGTTTTCATCAATAAACCTTTCGTAATGCCCCAAATCCAAGTCGGTTTCCGTGCCGTCGTCGGTGACGAATACTTCCCCATGCTGTATGGGGTTCATGGTTCCGGGGTCGATATTGATATAAGGGTCGAATTTTTGCATGGTTACTTTGTAGCCGCGCGCTTTTAAGAGCCGTCCAAGAGATGCTGCGGTAATTCCTTTTCCTAAGCCGGAAACTACACCGCCCGTTACGAATACATATTTTACAGGCATTATTCCCTCATTTCTGCGCTGCTTTGGGCATATGCCAGGTTTATAGGGCAGCGCTGACATAAACCTGGCAATCAATAACTTATGTATTATACAATGATTAATAGCTAAAAATCTACTGTTTCCAAGAAAAAATTTAGAAATCTTTTATACATGATAAAATAATTTATAATTATCTTATTGATTTCTCAAACATCAATCCCTATAATAAGATAAGTGACCGCATTACCGGATTCAGGTGTCAAAAAACCTGTCCACAAATGCAGTGCAGAAATGAGGAGAATTATGGATGATAACAATTTAAACCAATACGATGGCGGAGGATATAATAACGGCAATCGTGGAGGGAATCAGAATAATAATGGAAAGGGAGGCCCCGGGAGGAACGGGGATGATCCAAAAAAGCAGAGTATTTTTTTGCTGCTGCTGGCGTTCCTCATCACTCTTCTATGCATGAGTTATTTTATGAAAGCGCTGACAGGGAATTCCGAGCAGGAAGTCACCTACAACCGCTTTGTAGAGATGGTGGAAAACGGCGAGGTGGAGAGCGTAAAGATAGAATCGGACCGCATCAGCATTTACCCAAAAAAGGATGAGGAAAAAGTGGGGTTGTATGCGATGCCCACGGTTACGTATTATACGGGGCGGATATCCGATGAAAACCTGACGCAGCGCCTGTTGGATAATGATGTGGATGTGAACGGGGTGGTTCCCGATGGCTCGGGGATGATCCTTTCGATTATCTTGACCTATGTGGTGCCGATGCTGCTGCTGTGGCTGATTCTCAGCCTGCTGTTTAGAAAGATGACCAAAAGCGGCGGCGGAGTCATGGGTGTCGGAAAAAGCAATGCGAAAGTATACGTGGAAAAGGAAACCGGTGTCACATTTAAAGATGTGGCCGGGGAAGACGAAGCGAAAGAATCTTTACAGGAAGTGGTGGATTTTTTGCATAATCCGGGTAAATATGCAAAAATCGGTGCAAAGCTGCCCAAAGGTGCCCTTTTAGTAGGCCCTCCTGGAACGGGCAAAACATTGCTGGCAAAAGCGGTGGCCGGGGAAGCCCATGTACCGTTTTTCTCCCTGGCGGGTTCGGATTTTATAGAATTATATGTGGGGGTAGGCGCTTCCAGGGTGAGGGATTTGTTCAAAGAAGCCACTAAAAATGCCCCGTGTATTATATTCATCGATGAAATTGATGCCATTGGGCGCAGCCGTGATTCCAAATACGGCGGAGGAAACGAGGAAAGGGAACAGACGCTGAACCAGCTGTTGTCGGAGATGGACGGTTTTGATACGTCCAAGGGTATTTTGATTCTGGGTGCTACTAACAGGCCTGAGATTTTGGATAAGGCATTGTTGCGTCCGGGGCGTTTTGACAGAAGAATTATCGTGGATAAACCGGATTTGAAAGGCCGCGTGGAGATTCTGAAAGTGCATGCGAAGGACGTGCTCATGGATGACAGTGTGGATTTGGATGCGATAGCGCTGGCAACCAGCGGTGCTGTAGGCGCGGATTTGGCCAATATGATCAATGAGGCGGCTATCAATGCGGTGCAAAGGGGCAGGAATCATGTATGCCAGCAGGATTTGTTCGAAGCGGTGGAGCAGGTTCTGGTAGGAAAAGAAAAGAAAGACCGTATTATGAGCAAAGAGGAGCGGAAAATCGTATCCTACCATGAGGTGGGTCATGCCCTTCTCAGCGCTTTGCAGAAAAATTCCGAGCCTGTACAGAAAATTACAATAGTGCCAAGGACCATGGGGGCATTAGGTTATGTAATGCAGGTGCCGGAGGAAGAAAAATATTTGAATACGAAAGCGGAACTGCATGATATGCTGGTGGGATATCTGGGCGGCCGCGCGGCGGAAGAAATTGTCTTCGATACGGTAACAACAGGGGCGGCCAACGATATAGAGAAGGCCACTAACATTGCCAAAAATATGGTGACCCGCTTCGGTATGAGCGATAAATTTGGTCTGATGGGCTTAGCCACTATAGAAAATGAATATCTGGGCGGCGGTGCGAGATTAAGCTGCAGCGACGTAACAGCTGCGGATGTGGATACGGAAGTAATGCAAATCCTGAAGGAATGCTATGAGGAAGCGAAACAGCTTTTATCGGAAAACAGGGAACTGATGGATAAGCTGGCGGCGCATTTGATAGAGAAAGAAACGATTACCGGCAAAGAGTTTATGAAGATATACCGGGCAGAAAAAGGCCTCCCCGAGCCGGAAGAAGGCGAGGAGGGGAAGACGGCGGACAACGCCGGAAGGATTGGGGAGAAAACGGATGGAAACCAGTCCGGTGGGAATTCGTCAGCAGAAGCAGTAAACGATGAGAAAAGAGAGGATGACAGTCAGACGGCAGGGGAAATGCCAGAAAACGAGAATAAAGCAGAGGACAATTTTTTCAGCAAGGCAATTACCATTGAGCAGGAAAAAATAAGGGATAGCTTCTGGGATTCCGATAAAGGAAGCGAAGGGCTGTTTGCGGGAAGCCAGGAAGGAAATGGGGGAAGCAGCGGCCGCTTTGCGGATGAAGGGAACGGCCAGGAAACTGAGGATGAGTCCGGGAGAAATGATAACAATTCAGACCAAAACCAGGGCGATGAACCGGTAGGGCGTTTCTCTAACACTACAGGGAATTTTGGCGGGTAAAATTACGAAACGGAATAGGGTGAATGAATAAAGCCTGTGTCCGGCGGCAGATATTGTAGCTGTTTGCGGTGTTGTGCAGATGTTTTTGCAAAACAGAGACAAACAGAAAGCAACAGTATTCAGCCGCCGGATTTACATTGGGCTGAACTGTTACTGGATTAGTGTATTTTTCGTATAAAGTCATTGACGGTGTATATACCATTGTATATACTGAATATACAAAAGGAGATGGTTTTATGCAAGCAACGATACAAAAATGGGGCAATTCACAGGGGATAAGGATACCAAAATCATTTCTTGAAGCATTGGGAATGATGGAAAATGATCTTGTGGAACTTAACAGGATTGATGATAATATTGTTATTACAAAAGTGAAAGAGAAAAAAGAACTTACCTTGGAAGATATATTCAAAGATTATGACGGAGAATATGCAGCAGAAGAATTTGACTGGGGTTCTCCTGTTGGGAAGGAAGTGTGGTAATGTATAATCCGGAACAGGGGGATATAGTATTTTTGGATTTTAGTCCACAATCCGGACATGAGCGGGCAGAAAGAAGACCTGGAGTAGTAATCAGTAATGAACAGTTTTCTATAAGAACTAAATTTGCTGTGGTGTGCCCGATTACGAATACAAGCAGCAAATTTCCGCTGCATATCCCTTTAGATCATAGAACAAAAACAACAGGTGTGATATTGACAGAACATATGAAGTGTTTGGATGTAATCGGTAGGAATATTCAGTTTGTAGAGAAAATGCCAACAGATTTACTTAAAAAAACATTGGCATATGTAAAAGCATTTTTCTGATAGATTTAGGATGGCTTATTAGTTGCCTTTTCGGAAAGGTAGTTGAAATAAAATGGAGGTAGATCGGATGGATACAGCAAAAAAAATAGAATCCTACACAATTGATGATATCTACGCGCTGCCGGATGGAGAGAGGGCAGAACTGATTGATGGGAAAATTTATTACATGGCACCGCCAAGTACAAGACATCAAAGATTGGTTTCTGATTTACATTATCAGATAAAAGACTTTATTAAGCGGAATCATGGTGAGTGCGAAGCGTTTCCGGCCCCATTTGCTGTATTTCTGAATGAAAATGATAAAAACTATGTCGAGCCGGATATATCTGTTATCTGTGACAAAAATAAGATTACGGATAAAGGGTGTAATGGCGCGCCGGATTGGGTGATTGAAATTGTTTCGCCAAGCAGTAAACAAATGGATTATTATAAGAAACTGTTTAAATATCGGACAGCGGGAGTTAGAGAATATTGGGTCGTAGATCCCGAAAGAGAACTTGTGACAGTATATAACTTTGAAAAAGATAGTATGGAAGAATATTCTTTTGATAAAGATCTGCCAGTGGGAATTTACGAAGGAGTATCATTAAAAATAGAGTAGAATAGGAAGTTCTATATGTTCAATTTCGATGAAGAATTAAAAAAACTCCCCTCAAAGCCAGGGGTGTATATTATGCATGATGAAAAGGACGCCATCATTTATGTGGGGAAGGCGGTTAATCTGCATAACCGTGTCCGTTCGTATTTCCGGAAAATCGTGGGGCGGGGGCCTCAGATTGATAAGATGGTGACACAGATTGCCCGTTTTGAATATATTATTACCGATTCGGAACTGGAAGCGCTGGTGCTGGAAAATAACCTGATTAAGGAGTATAGTCCCCGTTACAATACGATGTTAAAGGATGATAAGACATACCCTTATATTAAAGTGACGGTGGGGGAGGCTTATCCCAGGGTGCTGTTTTCCAGGGAAATGAAGAAGGACCGTTCCCGTTATTTTGGGCCGTTTACCAGTGCGGCGGCGGTGAAGGATACGATAGATTTGATGAACAAGCTGTATATGCTTCGCACCTGCAATAAAAGCCTGCCCAAGGAAACCGGGAAGGACAGGCCTTGCCTGAATTTCCATATCAAGCAGTGTATGGCGCCCTGCCAGGGCTTTGTATCCCAAGAAGAGTATAGGGAACAGGTGGCGCAGGCATTGGATTTTTTGAATGGGAATTTCAGCCCTATTTTGAAGGGACTGGAGGGGAAGATGCAGGAAGCCTCTGAAAATATGGAGTTTGAGGAGGCGATGAAATACAGGGATTTATTTAACAGTGTAAGGCAGGTGGCACAAAAGCAGAAGATTACCGATTCGGATGGGGAGGATAAGGATATTATCGCCCTTGCCCTGGATGAAAACGATGCTGTGGTACAGGTGTTTTTCATTAGGGATGGAAAGCTGATAGGCAGGGAACATTTTTATATGACACATATATCAGGAAATGAGAGGGGGCAGGTGCTGCTGGACTTTGTAAAGCAGTTTTATGCCGGCACGCCTTTTATCCCTAAGGAACTGATGCTGCAGGAGGAAATAGAGGATATCGAGGTGCTGGAAAAGTGGCTGTCTGCCAGGAAAGGGAGCCGGGTTTATATCCGTGTTCCCAAGAAGGGAACGAAGGAGCGTTTGGTGGAGCTGGCCGCCAAAAATGCGGCATTGGTGCTGAGCCAGGATAAGGAAAAAATTAAGCGGGAAGAAGGGCGTACGATAGGTGCGGCGAAAGAAATTGCAGCCTTAATCGGCATAGAAGGTATCAGTCGTATGGAGGCTTACGATATTTCAAATATCAGTGGGTTCGCTAATGTAGGATCTATGGTGGTCTACGAAAAAGGGAAGCCGAAAAGAAGCGATTACCGTAAATTTAAAATAAAAACGGTGTCTGGGCCGGACGACTATGCCTGCATGAAGGAAGTGCTGACCAGACGGTTCGTCCATGGGATGGAAGAGCAGAAAGAATTAGATTTAAAAGAAATGGAGAAGGAGTTCGGCAGCTTTACTAAGTTTCCGGATTTGATTTTGATGGATGGCGGGAAAGGGCAGGTGAATATTGCCCTGGAGGTTTTGAATGAACTGCATATAGATATTCCGGTCTGCGGGATGGTGAAAGATGATAATCATAGGACACGGGGACTTTATTATAATAATGAAGAAATTCCTATTGACAGAAATTCCGAAGGGTTCAAACTAATTACCCGGGTACAGGATGAGGCGCACCGTTTCGCTATAGAGTATCACCGCTCCCTGCGGGGGAAAACCCAGGTGAAATCGGTGTTGGATGATATACCGGGGGTGGGCCCGTCCAGAAGGAAAGCGCTGATGAGGCATTTTAAGTCTATCGAAGAAATCAAGGAAGCGGATGTGGAAAAACTGACAGAAGTGCCGGAAATACCGCGGCATATTGCGGAAGGGATTTATGGATTTTTCCATAAGGGCGAAACCTGAAATCGGAACAATTATTGCTATTCTCACATTTCTATGTTAAAATCTATAGTCAGGAAATACACTATTGGGAAACGGGAAAAATAAGGGAAAAGGAGAAAATCTATGGCAAGTGTAAGTTTGAAGGATATTATTGAAAAAATGAAACTGGAAAATTTAACACCGGAACTGGATATTTCAAAAGTAAAAATTACCCAGCCGGATATTAACAGGATTGCGTTGCAGATGGCTGGCTATTTCGAACATTTCGAGGCTACCCGGATGCAGATCATTGGGTTTGTGGAATATACTTATATGCAGGGGCTGCCGGATGAAAAGAAAAAAGAAATTTATACGAAGCTGCTTTCCTTTGATATTCCCGGAATAGTTTTCTGCCGAGAATTACAGCCGGATCCTATGTTTATGGAGATGGCGATAGAACATAAAGTTCCCCTTCTGCTGACAAAAAAAGCTACTTCTGCTTTTACGGCGGAAATTATCCGTTGGCTGAATGTAAAGCTGGCACCATGCATTTCCGTTCACGGGGTATTGGTGGATGTATATGGCGAAGGTGTCCTGATAACAGGCGAGAGCGGTATCGGTAAATCGGAGGCCGCATTGGAACTGATAAAGAGGGGACACCGTCTTGTGACGGATGACGTGGTGGAAATCAGGAAGGTGAGCGATGAAACCCTTATCGGCAGCGCCCCGGACATAACGAAGCATTTTATTGAACTGAGGGGTATCGGAATCGTGGATGTAAAAACTTTATTCGGTGTATCCAGCGTAAAAGATACTCAGAGCATTGATTTGGTCATTCGCCTGGAGGATTGGAATAAAGATAAAGAATACGACAGACTGGGCCTGGAGGAAGAATATACGGAATATCTTGGCAATAAAATCGTATGCCATAATATCCCTATTCGCCCGGGGCGTAATCTGGCAATCATTTGTGAATCCGCGGCGGTTAACCACCGTCAGAAAAAGATGGGGTATAATGCGGCACAGGAACTGTACACCCGTGTACAGAACTCGCTGGCCAGACGCCGGGATGAAGAAGAAGACGATTAAAGCATAAGGTGCTTAAGGGTTGGGGTACAGATAAGGAAGAGGGTATGGTTAAGGGGGTGTGGCTGCACGGCATCCGCAAACCCCATCGTGCGATAAATCTCAGTGATGCTGAGCAAGTTTAACCAATCTAAGATATGAAGGCCGTGCAGAAATGAGGAAAATATGGGAAAATATGTATTTGGCGTGGATGTAGGCGGAACCACGGTGAAGCTGGGTTTATTTGATGTGGAAGGCAATCTTTTAGATAAATGGGAGATTCCCACCAGAAAGGATAACGGTGGGGAAAATATACTTCCCGATGTGGCGGCCAGTATTAAAGCGAAGATGGCTGAAAAAAATGTTTTTAAAGACGATGTGATAGGTGTAGGGCTGGGAGCTCCGGGGCCGGTAGATGGGGAAGGCATGGTATATGGCGCTGTCAATCTGGGCTGGGGCACTTTCAGCATCAGGGATACGCTGATGGAACTTTTGGATATTCCGGTTAAAGCAGGAAATGATGCCAATGTAGCGGCGCTGGGAGAAATGTGGAAGGGCGGCGGCCAGGGATGTAAAAACCTGGTGGCGGTTACTCTTGGAACCGGAGTGGGCGGAGGAATTATTGTAAATGGCTCTATCTTAGCCGGGGCATTGGGCGCGGGAGGTGAAATCGGCCATTTGCATATAGAGGATAATGAGACGGAGCGCTGCAACTGCGGAAACACAGGATGCCTGGAAGAGTATACTTCGGCAACGGGGGTTGTCAGGCTGGCCAAGCGTATGCTCCATTCCTGTGATACGCCCAGTATGCTGCGGAAAATACCGGAAGAAAAGATTTCCGCCAAGAAAGTATTTGATGCCGTGAAGGACGGGGACGAACTGGCAATAAAAATCGCAGAGCAGTTCGGCGAATATCTAGGGAAAGGCTTGGGGGTAATTGCCACTATTATCAATCCTGAAATGATAGTGATTGGCGGGGGCGTTTCCAAAGCAGGTAAAATTTTATTTGAGTATATAAGCCCATATTTTTATAAAACAGTGTTCAAGGGATGCGGTAATGTGAAGTTTGCACTTGCTACCTTGGGGAATGATGCGGGTATTTACGGATCGGCGAAACTGGTACTGGAATAACGGCTATCGGCTTGGGGAACGCATAAGTTATTAATTGGTTACATACCATAATAAAAAGGATTTCCTATAAGGTGAAAAAAACAGGCAGGGATCTAAAGTGAGCGTATCTATTTATGATTATATAGAAAAAATTGTACCGCAGGAAAATATACTGTTCGACGAGCCTATGAGCAGGCATACTACATTCAGGGTAGGCGGGGCAGCAAAGTGCCTGATTAAAGTGAACAATAAGGAACAGATGAAAAAGCTTATTCCTTATCTCCATATGACAGGGCAGAACTTTTTTATCCTTGGAAACGGCAGCAATCTGCTGGTGGGGGACAAAGGCTATTCGGGAATCCTGGTGAAGCTGGGAGAAGGAATGGAATCTGTGACTGTGGAAGGGGAGAGGATGAAAATCTCTGCGGGAACGCTCCTTTCCAAAGCAGCGTCCGCAGCCAGGGAAAATGAACTGACAGGGATGGAGTTTGCATCCGGTATTCCCGGAACAGTAGGGGGCGCCATTGTAATGAATGCAGGCGCATATGGCGGAGAGATGAAGCAGATTGTGGAGTCTGTGGAAGTGATGAACATGGAAGGGGAAATCCTGGTATTGGATAATGATACGATGGAGTTTGGATACCGCAAAAGTGTAATTAAAAGCCGGCCATTTATCGTCCTGGAGACAGTGCTGTGTTTACAGAAGGGGAAGCAGGAGGAAATCAGCAGCAAAATGGAAGAATTGTCCAGGCTAAGACGGGAAAAGCAGCCTTTGGAATATGCCAGTGCGGGAAGTACCTTCAAACGTCCGGAGGGATATTTTGCCGGGAAGCTGATTATGGATGCCGGGCTTAGAGGGTTCTCCATAGGAGGCGCAAAAGTATCGGAAAAGCACTGCGGTTTCATTGTTAACAGCGGAAATGCCACTGCGGCCGATATCCGGGAGGTCATAGATGAGGTACAGAAGTGCGTAAAGGCCAAGTTCGGGGTGACGCTGGAGAGAGAGGTCATTTACTTAGGCGATTTCTAAAGGGCAGATACGGAGGAAGGCAGAGAAGTATATGAGATTTGTGATTGTGACCGGGATGAGCGGGGGAGGAAAGAGGACGGCCCTGAAGATGCTGGAGGATGCAGGATTTTATTGTGTGGATAACCTTCCTGTTCCTTTGATTGAAAAATTTGTTGAATTGGTCGATACTCCCGGCTCCGAAATTAAAAAGGTTGCTTTAGGCCTGGATGTGCGGGCGGACCAGCCTTTCGGGGAAGTCCACAGGACATTGGAGAACTTGAAAAAGGTAGGCTATAAATACGAAATTCTTTTTATGGACGCCTCGGAGCATGTGCTTTTAAAACGCTATAAGGAATCCAGAAGGCTTCATCCTCTTGCGCTGGAGGGCAGGGTGGAAGACGGTGTCCGCAGGGAAAGGGAAATTTTAAAATCAATGAAGGAAAGTTCTGACTATGTCATTGATACTTCCAATCTTCTGACCAGGGAATTAAAGGAAGAAATTGACCGTATTTTTGTCATGAATGAGGAATATAATAGCCTTATGGTGACAATCCTCTCTTTCGGTTTTAAGAATGGCATCCCGGCGGATTCTGATTTGGTATACGATGTACGCTTTTTGCCCAACCCTTATTATATTGACGAACTAAAGCCTAAAACGGGGAATGACCAGGCAGTACAGGATTATGTGATGGGATTTTCTGAGGCAGGGGAGTTTTTGTCCAAATTGGAGGATATGATACATTTTCTGATACCGCTTTATATTAAAGAGGGGAAGTATCAGCTGGTAATTGGGATTGGATGTACAGGAGGGCAGCATAGGAGCGTGACCCTGGCAAACGAATTGTACAAGCGTATGAAGAATAAAGGAAATTATGGCCTGAAGATTTATCATAGGGATGTGAAGCAAGGGGTGTAAGTGATTATGTCTTTTTCAAGCGAGGTAAAAGCGGAACTGGCGGCGAATATCAGCACCTCCAGGCATTGCCAGCTGGCAGAACTGGCAGCGTTTTTCTGTTTTCTTGGAAGGGTGGAAGAAAGTGAAAATGGCGGCCTCAGATTAGGTTTGCAGACAGAAAATGCAGCAGTTCAAAGAAAGTGCTTTACATTATTGAAAAAAACATTTAATATAGATAGGAACACTTGGCAGCTGTACGATGAAGAGGAGAAGGGGCATACATATGTTATCCTGACAGAAAACAGCAGTGAAGTGAATAAAATCCTTCAAGCCGTAAAGATGGATGAAAAAGATGGTTTGAAGAAGATAGGGGAAAACGGGGTCAATTCGTTGTTGATTAAAAATGCCTGCTGTAAAAGAGCTTTTTTAAGAGGAGCTTTTTTATGCATAGGTTCCATGAGCGATCCTGGGAAGAGTTATCATTTGGAATTTGTCTGTACTCATAAGGAGAGCGCGGAACAGTTAAAAGAGCTTATACAGGGCTTTGAAGTCGATGCCAAGATTGTCATCAGGAAGAAATATTACGTTGTGTATTTAAAGGAAGGGGCAGGGATTGTAGATCTTTTAAACATTATGGAGGCGCATAAGGCTTTGATGAATTTTGAGAATTACCGTATCGTCAAAGAAGTGCGGAATTCCATTAACCGGAAGGTGAACTGCGAGACGGCGAATATTACCAAGACAGTGAATGCATCATCCAAACAGATAGAGGATATCCTCCTCATTAGGGAACGCTATGGATTTCAAAATCTACCAGACAACTTAAGAGTAACGGCAGAACTAAGATTAGAATATCCGGACGCAACATTGAAAGAGTTAGGACAAATATTAAGTCCTTCGGTTGGAAAATCGGGGATGAATCATAGGCTGCGAAAATTAAGTGAAATAGCTGATAGGATTAGGAGTTAAAAGGAGGAGAAAAAATGATTGAAAAAAGTATGCAGGTACAATTGCCATCTGGGTTGGAAGCAAGGCCTGTTGCAGTGCTGGTTCAGGTAGCGAGCAAGCATGAATGCAAGGTGTACATCGAATCGGAAGGGAAAAAAGTGAATGCAAAGAGCATTATGGGTATGATGAGCCTGGGGCTGGATACCGGCGAGACCATTAGGGTTATTGCGGACGGGCAGGATGAGAGACAGGCTTTGGAAGATATTGAAGAATACCTGATTAAAGGAAAGGTAAGTTAAAGGCGGGAGGTAACGGAGCATCGCAGGATGCTCCTGTTTTGTATTATAGGAAATTACGCCACAGAGTTGTAAGTCGCCAAGAAAGAATGCGAAGCATTCTTTGGAATTGGCCGCCGGGCCAATTCTTTTTTGTTTATGCACACGGACGTCCAAATGAAATGTGTCAGCAGGCTGACGGACGCCCGAGTAGGGGGAGATGGAACTTCTCTGTTCGATTCCTTATAGGATTTGGGCGTCACACGAATTTGTGCCTGCGCAAAAGTCCGCAGGTTGAGAGAAAGGCATGGTTATTAGTATGGAAAGGCCGAAAATTTTGTTTGTATTTAACCCGCGTTCGGGGAAAGCGAAGATTAAAAACAAGCTATGTGATATTATTGATATTTTTGTAAAGGCGGGCTATGAAGTGACCGTATACCCCACCCAGGAGGAGGGGGATGCGATACGGGCAGTGAGGGATAAACGGGAGGATTATGCCCTGTTGGTTTGCAGCGGCGGTGACGGCACTTTGGATGAAGTGGTGAATGGGATGATTAAATGCGGGAAGCAGATTCCCATCGGCTATATTCCTGCCGGGAGCACCAATGATTTTGCAAGAAGCCTGGGAATCCCGAAGGACATGAAAAAGGCGGCGGAGATGATTGTGAACGGAAAGGACTATGCCTGTGATATCGGGGCTATCAATGAGGAATGCTTTGTCTATATTGCGGCATTCGGTATTTTTACCGATGTATCTTATGAAACGAGCCAGAATGTTAAAAATGTTCTCGGCCATATGGCGTATATCCTGGAGGGGATGAAGCGGATTTCTTCCATTAAATCTTACAAAATGCGGGTCAAATATTGGCAGGAGGCAAATGGCCAGGAGAAGGTAATAGAGGATGAATTTATCTTTGGAATGGTGACCAATTCAATCTCCGTTGGCGGGTTCAGGCGTATTACCGGAAAGTATGTGGAACTGGATGACGGGGAATTCGAGGTGACATTGATACGTAGGCCTTCTAACCCGCTGGATATCAATGCGATCATGGCTTCGCTCTTAAGCAGAAGGATTAATACGGACCATATGTATTGCTTTAAGACCGCGAAGATTACCTTTGAATCCCAGGAAGAAATCCCTTGGACAACGGATGGGGAGTTCGGGGGGAATCATAAGGTGGTTGATATTTGCAACTGGAAACAGGCGGTGGAGATCAGAGTCGGGGAGGATAAGGCATCAGAGCCCTTGGGGAGGTAGATATATCCAATATCGGACAGGAATACAGTGCGATCAAAGTCATAAAGGGCCGGCTGTCATGTTCGTTTCCAGGATGGACACTGTAACCGAGAATCCAGCCATGTTTATCACAAGCTGTCTCTACTGCATAGGCAAAAACTAGTTTATGTTCGCCTTTACGAAACCATCCGCTTTCCAGAACGGTCGTACTGCATTTCTGAGTTTTTACCCCTTCCGGTATTTCCTCTTTGGAATCATCATTACCTCCACCACAAGACGGCGGGGCATTCTTATCCTTTTCTTTTAATGGCTTCTTTCCATGTGTTTCCCGGTCTTTTGTGATTTCCTTCTGCAGTTCTTCTTCATACCAAAGTGCCTGTTCATGTGCAACCCGCTTCCGCATTTTTTTTTGCTGTTTGTGCACGCCTTAACATGAGTCGAACCCACAAAGATCTGTTCGGTATCTACCAGGTTAAATTTCATACAGTTTTCCAGTATTTTGCGAAGAGCTGTTCAAAAAGATCTGTATCCTTGAAGCGATGCGTATAATTCTTTCCAAAAGTAGAAAAATGTGGAACCATGTCGTCCATACAGAACATAATCATCTGTTCTCGTTTCTTATCTGCATGTTTCGTTATCATAAAAAACACCGCCTTTCTGATAACTTCACTATACCAGAAAAACGGTTATAAATGTAGAAAAGCCCAGTCAATGATGGAACTTTGTCTACAGTCTGAGACGGTGGAATTATCCACCGCCTGTTGATTTCGTAAAATATCCTATTTTATGAAAAATGAATAGTACAAATCATGAGACACCACTAAAATGAGTCTTTTCTCTATTTGATACTGTACCGTATTTCTATGTGACAATCTAACGTCCTTATATAAAATACCATAAGATTATTGAAAAATCAACAATTATTTATATAACAAAAAGGGGACAGATTAATATTGTAATTTATGAATATTTTCAAGACAGGGGCCCAACCAGCCATGATAGCAAATATTTCGATATTTTTTGCTATAAACCGTCAGGATTAGCGTCAGGCTACATTGACTTCAAATTATATGTAGACAGCAGATTGGTGAACATTTGTATAGAAAACTTCTGAAAATCTATGCGGGTAAAAGTAAGCAGAAAACATCTATGAGATACATACATAAGCCGTCAAATGAGCCGTCAAATGAATCATCAACTGTTATATATCCCCTTTAAATATTCATCAGCAACATTAATTTCAGATAATAGTGTATGAAAGAGAAAAATTTTCATTAAATAGGATATTTTACGAAAAAATTATCTTGAATTTGCATGGGAAAAGAAAGGGTAATCCATAGGGGATTGAAATCATATGGAAGGATATATAGACATTCATTCTCATATACTTCCCGGTATAGATGACGGGGCAAAGAATTTTGAAATGAGTATGGTAATGCTGCAGATGGCATATGACAACAAAATCAGGAAAATTATTTTGACTCCGCATAATAAGATTGGACGCCATAATGCCGGACCGGAAAAAATACGGGAACTGGCAGAAAGGATAGAGGCCGCGGCTCATGCGGCGGATATGGATATCACATTTTATATTGGAAATGAACTCTACTATTCCAGCGAGACAGTCCATGCCTTGGAGGAAGGGAAGGCCTGTACGATGGCTGACTCCGGTTATGTGCTGGTGGAATTTGGACCCATGGATAGCTTGGAACATATAAGAGGAGGAATTTATCAGGTTCTGTCGGCGGGATACCGCCCGATTATTGCGCATGCGGAGCGTTACGAAAGCGTGTGCACGAAAGTAGAACACGTAGCGGATTTGGTAGCGATGGGCTGCTACATACAGGTGAATGCGGGAAGTGTGATGGGACAGTATGGAATGGGCATCAGGCAATTTATAAAAAGAGTAATGAAAAGGGGGCTTGTCCATTTTGTTGCAACGGACTGCCATGATAAAAGCAGGAGAAGTCCGAAGATGTTGGAATGTGCAAGATACATGGAAAGGAAATTTGGCAGGGAGTATACGCACAGGCTGCTGTGTGAGAATCCCACATGTGTCATAGAAAATAGATATATATAAAAGGCGCATAAAATTGTTGGCCGTGTAAATTTTGTATTTGCATAATACGTGGTGATAGAAATGCATGCAGATGTACATGAAGGATTGCATTTTATGGAAAGGGCATGGTTATTGAAATGGGTAACGGAAGAAAAAATAACGAAATTGAAATAGATTTGGTAGAGGTGCTCCATATTCTCCTTGAAAGGATATGGCTGATATTAGGAATGGGGCTCTTTTTGGCATTGGTTTGTTTTATCTTTAGCAAATTTGTTCTGACACCCACATATGAATCTACGACTAAAATTTATATTTTGAATAAAACGGGGGAAACCTCTGTCACTTATAGCGATGTGCAGATGGGAACTCAGTTGACGAAGGACTATGCGGAATTGATTAACAGCAGATATGTACTGGAGGAAGTGATTCAGAAGTTAGGGCTGGAAACGGAGTATCGTAATTTGCGGAAACAAGTTCGTGTAGCTACGCCTGCAGATACGCGTATTGTATCTATCACAGTGGAAGATATTGAACCGGCGCGGGCCATGCAGACTGCTAACTGTATTTGTGAGGTGGCAAGCAGCCATATTCAAAATGTTATGGATATAGAAGCGGTCAATGTGGTGGAGCCTGCGAATACGCCTACTGTAAAAGCGAGCCCTAGTGTGACAAAATGGACACTTTTGGGAGGGATAGCTGGAGTACTGATAATATGCATCAGTATTTTTATGCAATACGCTATGGATGATACGATAAAATCTTCGGAAGATGTAGAGAAATATTTGGGCCTGAGCACGCTGGCATTAATTCCGATAGTATCGGACGGGGATAAAGCCAAAGTAAAAGGCAGACCGAAGAAAGTAAAAAGGAAATAAAATGGTAAGTTTGGAAAGGGAATGAAAGGAGAAAAAGGCTGTGCAGGAAGTGACTTTGCAGTTTGGAAAAACGGAAGATTACCGGACAAGAGAGGCATTTAAAACACTTCGCTCCAACATAGAATTTTGCGGTGACGGGATAAAAGTAGTGGCAGTGACAAGTTGTACGCCTAATGAAGGAAAATCCAGCATTGCAATGGAGCTGGCGAAAGCATTTGCAGAAGCGGGGAATAAGACAATGCTCATAGATGCGGATATGCGCAAGTCCATACTGGTGGGCCGATATCGGACCGGCGCAGTAAAACTGGGGCTAACCCACTGTTTAATAGGGAAAGCAGAGTATCAGGATGTGGTATGCAAAACAAATGTCAGTAATCTGTATGTGACTTTTTCCGGTCCAGTGCCGCCAAACCCAAGCGAACTGTTAGGGGGTGAGAGATTCCTTGCCATATTGACGGCTTTGAGGAGCTCTTTTGATTATGTAATTATTGATACACCGCCTTTGGGAAGTGTTATTGATGCGGCAGTAGCGGCCAAAAGCTGCGATGGCACAGTGTTGGTGGTGGAGAATAATGCGGTGAGTTATCGCTTCGTGCAGTCGGTCAAGGAGCAGCTGGATAAGGCCGGAAGCAGGATTCTGGGAGTGGTATTGAACAAAGTGGATATGGATGGCAGAGGCTATTACGGCCATTATGGGAGATACTATGGAAAATATTATGGGAAATATTACGGAAGATATGGCGATGGGGAAAATGAGACAGCGGCAGAGAAATAGCGGAATATTGGTATTCTTCACAATGATTTGCGGTTTCGCAAAGCTGGGGTATGGAGGCTGAAAACTTATGCTGCGCAAATTTGTGCCTGCGAAATGCATATTTTATATGAATGAAAGCTTGCGGGGTATGGAAAGGGCATGGTTACTAAAATGAAAAACGGTAAAACATTGGGCATTATGCTGGCAATTGCAAATGCGGTACTGGCAATAGTCAGTGTTGTGCTATACATAGGAACAGACCGGAAAGAACCTACATTTGAATTTACGGAAACAAATGTTATATACGAGGAAGGAATGGAGGAATCCCGGCTTTTGGAAGGTATCATGGCTTATGATAACGTGGATGGGGATTTAACAGATAAGATTGTAGTGGAAAAGAGAATAGAAAACCAGGAGCAGAATTCGGTTGTTATCTTTTATGCGGTTAGCGACAGCGCAGGGAATGTGGCGAAATGTTCCAGGGAATTTACTGCTATTTACCGAATAGAGACGGAGGAGACCGATAATCAGGAACTACAGGATGGTCCTCTGGTGCAGTCGGGAGTCTGGTCAGTTCTGGAAGGGGGAGGAACAGGCGGTAACAGTTTGGCAGATGAATCTGTAAAAGGGGATGGAAAAGAAACCGATGGCCAGGATTTGGATGCCGGAGAGGCGGGAGAGGATGAAAGTGCAGGGGAGGAAGAAAACGAAGACGGTTTAGAAGAGGAAGAGGGAATAGAGGAAACGGAGCAGCAAGAACAGGGTCAGGAACGGGATGCCGAGCAGCAGGAGCAGACACCGGAGCGGGATGACGGGCAGCAAGGGCAGACACCGGAGCGGGATACGCAGGCAATGAGAAACAGGCCAGACCCGGAAGCGCCTGTCCTGGAATTGAGGGTATCGGAAGTTACAACCCAGGTAGGGGTTGCGCCGGCTTGGGTAAACGTAATAGGAACACTGTCGGATGATAAAGATAATTATGAAACTTTGTTTGGAAATCTGGAAATAAGTAAATACAACATAAACCAGGCGGGTACGTATCAAGTAAAAGTATCTACCAGGGATTCTGATGGAAATAAGTCGGGAGAGGCGCCGTTAACTATTATTGTTCGGTAGAATAGCGGCGAAGGCGTTTGAGATATGGTGAACAAGAAGAAACGTGATGAACAGGCGAATCTGGAGAAAGAGAAATTGTTGAATCCGGAGAGGATGGAGGAAAAAAGAAAAAAGAGAAAAAGGAGAATTGCTTTCAGTATAGCTGGCGGAGCAGTTTTGCTTATAGTTGTTGTGGTTGTTGCATTCAGTTTAACGAGGATGGTGGGTAAAAATAGCCTTCACAGCAAAGCGGCCGCCGCCGTACCGGATTTGAGCCCGGTTACAGCAACAGAGGTTCTGACGGAAGAAGAAAAGGAAACATGGCAGGAAGGATGGGTAAAGCATAAAGGAACAATCTATGCTTATAACGAAGAGATGATGACATTCCTGTTTATGGGTATTGATAAAGATGGCGATGCAAAGGAAGTGGCAGAAGGAACGGAGGGAGGACAGGCGGATGCTTTGTTTTTGGCGGCTGTAAACCCCAAAGACCAAACCGTCAAGATAATAGGGCTTAACCGGAATACTATGGCGGATGTGGATATTTATAATGAAGAAGGCGCTTATGTGAACACGGTAAAAGCGCAGATTGCGGTGCAGCATGGGTTTGGAAATGGCATGGAAGAAAGCTGCGATTATCAGTGCAAAGCCATATCGCGATTGTTTTATGGACTCCCCATACATGGTTATGCAGCAATTAATATGGCAGCCATTCCGGCACTTAATGATGCGGTAGGCGGTGTAGATGTGACAGTGCAGGAGGATCTCAGCGTAAAAGACCCACTGCTGACGGAAGGTGCTCGGGTGCATTTGGAAGGAAAAAGTGCATTCTGGTATGTGAAATACAGAGATATGAATCAATTTGGCTCTGCGGACGGACGGCTGGAAAGACAAAAACAATATTTGGCGGGGTTTATGGAAGCAGCTAAAAAGACAGCAAAAGAGGATATGTCTGTTGTGGCTCGCCTGTATAGTGCATTGAAGCCGATGATGGTAACGAATATCACATCAGGGGAAGCAGTATATTTGGCAACAGAGCTGCTGAATTATGATTTTGGCGGGAAAGACGGATTCCGCATGATGGAGGGCGAGACAGTCATGGGTGAGGTTTTTGAAGAATTTTATGCGGATGAGGAAGCCCTTTATGAGATGATATTGGATATTTTTTACGAGCCGGTGGCTGGGCCGGAATAATTGCAAGGGTTGGGTTATATATAGTCGGTGATTGAAAATCGCCGACTGCGCCGAGCACGATTGCGAAGCAATCACTTCATCTCGTGCGAGTGCGCATCCCCCGGAGGGCTATATATCTGACAATTATTTAATGCCAGATATATAGATGCATAGAGAAAGGAAGTTTGTGATAGCAATGAGAAAGAAAAGGGGCAAACATGCGATGCTGTTGGCGGCTGGGTTTTGCTTGGCCATTTTGACAGCAGGCGGGTGTGGAAATACAGAAGAAACGGTTCGAAATACGGATAGTTCCAGGGAGGAGTCCGGTGAAGAAAAAGGCGGGCTTGCCCATGAGACGGCAGCGGATGGGCATGTGAATTTTGAAGCCTTGCAGCAGGAGAACCCGGATATTTTTGCGTGGCTGTATGTACCGGGAACAGATATTGATACACCAGTGCTGCAAAGTGCCATATCCGATGATTTTTACCAAAATCATACATCGAATGGCGAAGAAGGGCAGGATGGCGCTTTATATACGGAAATGCCCAATATGATGAATATGTGTGATTTTAATACCATTATACATGGAAAGGACAGTAAGGAAAGAGATTTGTTCGCCAGTTTACATAGATTTGAAGAGCCGGAGTTTTTTCAGGAAAACGAAAAGTTTTATCTTTATTTGCCGGACAATGTACTGACTTATGAAGTGTTCGCCGCTTATTACGATGAGGGGAGCGATATTTTAAGAAGGTTTGATTACACTACCTATGCCGGATGTGAGGCATATTTACGCCAGGTGTATGGCTCCCGGGAAATGGGGAAGCAGCAGCGGGAAGGATGGGATGATTTGACTCCCTATCACTTTATTGTGACCCTCAACGGAGAGGTGCGCGGCGGGGAAGACAAGCAGTATGTAGTGCTGGGCGCACTCGTAGGGGATGCGGCGGGCAAGATAGACAGAGTAATACTGGACTGATGTCTGATGGTGAACAGCCAAAAATGATAAAGGTATTAGCATCTAAGATGTTAATATAAACCACACTTAGGAATGGGGAAAGGAGGTATGTGACCCATGAAAAAATTAATTGCATTATTATCGGCAGCGACATTGTTGGCTTCTATGACAGTGTCCGCAGCACCCAGCCCATCGGCAGCAGCAGTGACGGCTACCAATGCAGCTGTAGAGGCAGGCTTTGCCAACGCATCACAGCAGGAAATGGCAGCTGCACGCGGCATGACGGCAACTGAGTATTATAACAATGCCATCACATCCACACCGGGTGTGACAAATGCAATGCCGGTTGGCCAGGGCGGCAAGATCGTCATCAATGGTGTTACCACCAATATGACAGCACAGCTTGCAAAGGTCGACAAGGCAACGGCTGCAGGCGCAAATGAGCAGGCAGCGGCACTGGGCGGAACTTTACTGAACGTAGTGAAAGTAAGCTTCCCCGGTGCAAACTTTAAGACAGCAACCATCAATTTCTACCTGAAAGGGCTTCCGAACGGCGCGAAAGTAGCTGTAAAGCAGCTCGTAAACGGAGTTTGGGTTGATGTGGATGTTGTAGAAGTAAGGGCTGATCATGTGGTACTGAACCTGAATTATGCAGGCGCAGTAGCATTTGTACAGATTCCTTAATAGTTCCAAAGATTGTTAAGAGTTGTAAGATAAACATGTTTTTCTGCTAACAGCCAAGTGTGGGAACGGTGCGGCAGCAGGAATGCGGCCGCACCGAAAAAAGAAAGTATAAAGTTAATAATAAAATACCAGAATTTTTCGGGGGGGGGTGGAATAGATTGAGGAAGAAAATGTTGCATCTACCGCCCTTTTATAATAAACGTGAAGACTATAGAACAGGAAATACAGAAACGGATTTTACGGAATCAAAAATGAAAAGTCACGAAATGTATGCAACAGAAATAGAAAATGAAGAAATTGATGAGTTAGAAAGGGAAGTATGGAGGATATTTCATCAGGAATCGGATGAGAAAGAAAAAGATGGGGATGATGAAAGGTTCATTTGGCAGGGAAAGATGAGATATCTGGCTGATATAGTACTGAATATGCTTATTATGCTTTTGCCGGTATTGCTGTCAATAATGGTAACAGGCTTTTTGATACAGGGGGGGAAAGTTTTTTGGTGCAGATTGGCGGATTTATGGAGAGGGAAAGAAAATAAGAGAAATTTCTGAAAGCACACATATAAAACAAACAGTGAGGAGATGGGTATTATGGAAAATACTGCCGGAAAAAGGATTAACGTAACTCGCTCATCTATGCCGGGTTTGGAAGAATTTGTAGAGGAATTGAAGCCGGTATGGGATAGCAGATGGCTTTCTAACAGGGGAGCGGCATCTAAAAAATTTGAAAGTATGCTGAAAAAATATTTGGAAGTGGAACATGTGTATTGTTTTGCCAATGGGCATTTGGCTTTGGAGGTGGCAATCGGTTCCTTGTTTACAGAAGGAGAGGTCATCACTACTCCGTATACCCATGTATCGACAACCCATTCAATTGTGAGAAATGGGCTTACTCCGGTTTTTGTGGATGTGGAGGAGGAAACTTATACAATAAATCATGAATTGATTGAGTCGGCAATTACAGATAAAACGGTTGCCATAGTAGCTACTCATGTTTATGGATTCCCTTGTGCCATAGAGGCTATTGAAAAAATTGCACGCCGTAATGGCTTGTATGTAATCTATGATGCTGCCCATGCATTTGGTGTGACATATAAAGGGAAAGGAATTGGAAACTTTGGAGATATGGCCATGTTCAGTACCCATGCAACCAAAGTGTTTCATACGATAGAAGGCGGGCTTATGACATATGGCGAAAAGGATAATGATAAACTGCGCCCGATGAGAAAGATGGTTAATTTTGGCTTTTCTTCGGAAGAAGATATTGATTATATTGGCACGAACGCCCGTATGAATGAATTTGAAGCGGTAATGGGCATTGTGAATTTAAAGCATATTGATGGAGAAATAGAAAAAAGGAGAAAAGCGGCAGAACGTTACTGGGAGCATCTGGAGGGAGTCAAGGGTATCAAGGTGATGAAACCTGGCAGGGATGTGGAATGGAACTATTCTTACTTTCCAGTTATTTTTGATGGATACCGGCTAAACCGCAATCAGGTGAAAGAGAAGCTGGCGGGGGAGAATATTTATGCCAGAAAATATTTTTACCCGATTACAAGCCGGGCGGCCTGCTACCAAAGCCTGTATGGAAAACTCCACATGCCGGTCGCTGCCCATGCGGCGGATTGTGTGCTTACGTTACCTATGTATGCGGATCTGTCAGTGGAAGATGTGGATAGAATCTGTGACTGCATTTTAGATAGGGGATGTACGGTCAGAGTGGAATTGGGAGAAGTGGATACGGGTAAGGTGGCAGTGAAGTCAAAAGCCTCTCTGCAGGCAACCGAACATTAAATATGCTCTGGGCGATATGGAAAGGATGGCATAACAGTGGGAGTGGATAAGATACGGCCAATGCCGGAAATAAGGAAGACCTACAATAAATCATATAATGCAATTCGTGGATTCGCGGCAGTAGGAATCTTTCTTTCCCATATGTCATATTTAAAAGGTTCGGATGTTCCTTTTTGGAGAGCGTTGTATAATCTTTTTTTTAGACACGGTTCATCCTGTTCATCACTTTTTTACATAATGTCCGGTTTTCTTGCAGTATATACATGGAGAAATATCGGTTTTAGGGAATACATATCAGGAAAAATAAAAAAGATATATCCGCTTGTTTTAGGGGTACTGTTTTTGGCCATAGCAGTGGATGTTGTAATGGGAGGAAGTGAAACGATCAGCGGTAATGTCTCTGTGTGCAGCCAGAAATGGTGGTTCAATGTTTTTATGGGCATTACGATGCTAAAAGCATTTATGCCCTGGGAATCAACTTTCTATTCTTTTCATGGCCCCTCCTGGTATATGTCGGCATTAGTTGTATTTTATGTACTGTTTTGGGTTATTGCCCGGATCATGGCTGATTCAGGATATAAAATGAGAAAAAGGTTTGGGGGGGGGTAATATTGATATGCACTACCGCCTATATATTGCAGGCTGGTATTTGCCTGGTAGTGGATGTAAAAGAATTAGAAAACATCAAACTATGGGCTACATATGTAAATCCATATTTTCGTATATTTGGCGAATGCTTTTTAGGTATGATTGTCGCAGGTTATATAGATAAGATAAAGAAGAATAATGGCAGAGAAAAATGGTGGCTGGCAGCGGCGTTACTATCTATATCTACAATACTGTTATTAAAAAATATGATACATACTTCTTTTCTAAGTGCATGGGCATGGGCGATTCCCAGTGCCTGTCTGTTAGCAGCATTTTACAGTGATGCGGGAAAAGCAGCGGAAATATTGCATGCAAAACCTTTTCAAGTGATAGGCAATATCTCATTTGAACTATATATGACCCACGCTTTTGTGTACGAGGGTCTACCTATCGCAGTCGGTATGATAAATAACAACATGAAGAAGTGGCTGGTTAGCCACGCAGGAACAAGATTTATAATTACAGCAACGCTTTCCTTTTTGGTGGCATGGATAGTTAACATGATTTTGAAGGCAGTAAACAGAAAAATAGTTTTGATATAGGATTAAGGATGCAATGCATTTTTTCAGTAAAGGAGGGAGAAATGAGATGCCATGTAAGCTAGACGCAAAGGTGGATAAGAAAATCAATTCAAATGAGAAAAAGCAGAAAAGGATTATGCTGCTGGGGGCTAATCGTTACCAGTTACCAGTTATTCAGGCAGCCCATGAATTGGGATATTATGTAATTACATGTGACTATTTGCCAGATAATTATGCCCATAAATTTTCAGATGAATATTGTAATGTGAGTATCATAGATAAAGAAGCAGTGCTGGAAGCTGCAAAAAGATTAAAGATAGATGGAATACTCTCATTTGCATGTGACCCGGGCGTAGTTACAGCAGCATATGTAGCGGAGCAATTGGGGCTGCCTTCTGTAGGTTCTTATGAAGCGGTGTCAATTTTGCAGAATAAAGGCCGATTCAGGAGGTTTTTGGCAGAGAATGGCTTTAATGTGCCAATGGCAAAGGAGTATACGGATGCGGAAGAAGCGTTGAAAGATGTGGAAATATTTCATTGGCCGGTTATCGTCAAACCTACTGATTCAGCAGGGAGTAAAGGTGTGACGCGTGTAGATGACCCTGAAAAACTGTATGAAGCGATAATGTATGCGTTGGAGCATTCATTCAACAAAGAATTCATTATTGAAGAATTTTTGGATAAAGTGGGATGTTCTTCGGATACGGATAGTTTTTCTGTGAATGGCAAATTAAAGTTCGTTTCTTTTAATGCCCAGCATTTTGATAAAAATGCTGTAAACCCTTTTGTACCGGCGGCGTTTAGTTGGCCATCAACAATGAAACCAGAACATGAAAAAGAATTAACGGTAGAATTACAGAGACTGATAGAATTGTTGGAACTCAAATCTTCCATATACAATATCGAAACAAGAGAAAGTACAGATGGAAAAGCGTATATCATGGAATGCACTCCCCGGGGAGGAGGAAACCGTCTTGCGGAAATGCTTCGATATGCCACGGGGGTGGATTTGATCAAGGCGGCTGTACTGGCAGCCGTAGGGGAACCAATTACGGAAGTTTCCCAGAAAGAATACAACGGATACTGGGCAGAATTGGTGCTTCATAGTAATAAGCAGGGAATTTTTAAGGAACTTCGAGTTTCGCAAGAGATTAGGGAGAATATTGTTGAAAAGAATCTTTGGATTGAACAAGGAGACCTTGTAGATGAGTTTGAGGCAGCTAATAACTCTATTGGAACGTTAGTACTTAAGTTTAATAGTGAAAACGAAACAATGCAGATACTTAATAATATTGAAAAATATGTGGAGATACGGTTGATGTGAGAGATGGATAATCTATAGAAGGCAAAGAAAAAGAAGGAAAACCATGATGAGGACGGGAACAAATTTGAAGGGGAAAAAGCTGTTGGTACTGGGCGGAAGAACTATTGGAACAAAAGAGATTGTGCTGAATGCCAAACAAAATGGAATTTATGTTATTGTGACCGATTATCTGCCGGAAGAAAAGTCTCCGGCAAAACTAATTGCAGATGAAGCATGGAATATAAGCACAGAGGATGTAGACGCATTGATACATAAAGTAAAAGAACATCATGTAGATGGTGTGCTTGCAGGAGTGAGCGAATTCAATATATCCAGAATGATTACAATATGCAATGCAACCGGTCTCCCATGTTACTGTAATAAGGAGCAATGGAATATATTACAGAATAAATCGAATTTCAAAGATTTGTGCCGTGAAAACGGAATACCTGTTACAAAAGAGTATGAGGTACAGAATACCTGTAAAATCGCAGACAATACAGGGATAGAATATCCTGTTGTTGTCAAGCCGGCAGACAGCAGTAGCAGCTGTGGATTTTCGATTTGCTATAGTGAAGAAGAACTGGAAGACGGTTTGGCCTATGCAAAAAGCTTTTCGGATACCGGAAGTGTATTGGTTGAACAATATATGGACTACAGATATAGCGTAATTATTCATTATACTGTGGTGAATGGTGTTGTTTATTACAGTGGTATGTCAGATAAGCATTCGGAAAGGATATCGAATAGCAGTGGTCCGATTATGGCTGTCCAGTATTATTCATCAAATGACGAAGAGGCTTATCTTCGTAAACTGGATACAAAAGTGCGGAAGATGCTTTCTTCACTTGGGTTTACAATGGGCGTTTTTTGGATTGAGGCCTTTAATAATAAGGGTGAATTTGTCTTTAATGAAATGGGAAGCCGTTTTGGCGGTTCGTTGACATATTTACCTATACAATATTTGTACGGTTTCAATCAGTTGGATTTGATGGTGGAATATGCCCTTACCGGAAAAAATAAAGTGATGGACTGCCAGAAGGCGAATATAGATAATTCTTCTACGTACTGTATTTTTCCCGTTCATGTCAGGAAGGGAAAGATTAATAAAATCAATGGTTTAGATAGGCTGGAAGAAAGAAAAGAGTTAGTTGGAATAGTACCTGTTCATTATATAGGAGACCAGATTGAGGATTGGGGCTCCGCGCAGCAAGTCTTTGCGTATATTCATTTTGTAGTGGATTCCAGGGAGGAAGCGGATAGATTTGCAAAATGGATTATGGAAACGCTTCACATATATGATGACAGAGGAAATCAGATTCTTTTTAACCTTCACATCTGATAGGGATACAAGAGGAGATACAAATGGATGACAGAATTTCTGTAAAGCTTATTTCGGCAGAAGATATATTAGCGGCTAATTGTATCAACATTGAGGAAATAATCGCAGTGATTGAGAAAGTTCTGCTTCAGTATAAATCTGGAAATATTCTTCTGCCGGATAAGATTTCGCAAACATTTGATGAAGAAAGTCAAAGCCGGATTAATTGTATGCCCTCTGCCATTTATACATTAGGAACGGATGGTATCTGCGGTGTGAAATGGGTGTCCGTATTTCCCCAAAATCCCTTGCTGCATAACAGGCCTAACGTATCAGGGGTTATCGTTTTGTCGGAGATGAAATATGGTTTGCCGCTTGCCGTTATGGATGGAACGCTTATTACAACGCTTAGAACGGCGTGTATGGGCGCAATAGGAGCAAAATATCTTGCAAGAAGGAATAGCAATGCATATTGTGCTATTGGCGCAGGAGAACAAGGAAAAATGCATTTTGCGGCGATAAAAACATTGTTTCCTCAAATGGATACATGCTATGTTGCCTCCCGTACGGCAAAGAGTGAAACGAATTTTTGTATGGAGATGGGAGAAAAATACCCAACAGTCCGTTTTATTGCCTGCGGCAGTAATTATCAAAGGGCATCTGAAAACGCAGATATCATTGTAACGGCTGTAAGTTCACAGCTTCCGTTGCTGAAGGCAGATACTATTAAAAAAGGGGCTTTTTATTGTCATGTGGGAGGCATAGAAGATGAAGATGAGGTGTCATTAAAGGCGGACAAAATTGTCTGTGACAATTGGAATAGCCTAAAACATAGAAGCACGCCAACGCTTAGCCGCCTATATGCAGAAGGGCGGATTAAGGATGAAGATATCTACTGCGATATTGCGGACATTATTGATGGAACAAAGCCCGGAAGGGAAAATGATATGGAATTTAATTATTTCAATTCGATTGGGCTGAGCTTTGTGGATGTTGCTGTAGCTTTTTCGTTTTATAAAAAAATAGTAGAAAAGGGAATGGGGATAGATTGGATTATCCGTGATAGCAGCATTTGGGAATGCATAAAAAGAGTAATGTAAAAGGTAAATGAAATCAATGGATGATAAAGGAAAATTAGTTTCTATTCAAAAAGAAGTAAATCTTAATGAGGTGGATAATCCGTATTCGCGAATTGGATTATTTCGGGCAGTGGCAAAAGTGATTCGGGAAGATACAATGGAAAGCGTTAATATACATAGCAAGAAAGTATATCCAAGGACTTCTTTTTATACAAAATACGGAAAAAGAATACTCGATATAATTATTTCATCTATAGCTATACTGGTTGCATTTCCCGTGAATTTGCTAATAGGAATTATTACGTTTTTTGATGTAGGATACCCTATTTTTTTTCGGCAGGAGCGGCTGGGGAAAGATGGGAAAGTATTTACTATTACAAAATTTAGAAATATGACTAATGAGAAAGATAAAAACGGGGATCTTCTTCCGGCAGAACAAAGGGTAACAAAGTTTGGATATTATGTAAGAAAAACATCATTGGATGAACTGTTAAATTTTTGGTCCATTTTAAAAGGGGATATGAGCGTAATTGGACCAAGGCCTTTAGAACCGGTTTATAATGATCGTTACAGTGAACGGCATAAAATGCGAATGGCGGTCCGCCCGGGTTTAGAGTGTCCGATACTTTATGAAACTAAACAAAAAATTACATGGTACAGGCAGTTTGAAAATGATATTTATTATGTGGAAAATGTGAGCTTGATATTGGATTTGAAGATGGCGGTTTCTTTGGTAAAGATGGTTTTTAATAAGGAAAGAAATTCCATAAGGGGGGCTTCTGCGAGAGGCGGATTTGTTGGTTATACGCTGGGGGGAGACACGATTAGTTCCCATAGAGTGCCGGCAAAATATGTTGAAAAAGCTTTGGAACTGCTGGCGGATAGCGAAACATGTAATTGATAAACATATGAAAATGGAGTGCTTAGTCTCGCTTGGCATTATTTGGGCAATGGACAAATAATGAAAGAAAGATGCAAGCATATATGTGGAGGATTCAGATAATGAATAAAGGTATGTTGGTATCGGAATTGAGAAGCCGTTATCCTAAGGCATTGGGCATAAGGAAGCGCCTTGCAAAAGGAAGGGTTATGCTTATTCAAAAACATATCATTCCGGCGGAAGAAGCAAAATGGGCGGAAGAAAATAAACAACAGGCAGAAATAGTAAAAAAATACCGGAAGAAGTGGAAACAATACTTTGCCCCCATGGAGAAAAAGATAGAAATGCTTTTGCAGCAGGCATCGTGTTATAAGGAACGCAAAGACAAAGAATTTTTGCAAACAGATATGTTGTTTTGTTGGATAGCATATGGATTTCAGCCTGATGAATACTTATGTTTTGAATTGGAAGGTAAGTCTTTTGCAGAAAGAAAGGAGTATATCTCCGATACGGATAGATATAGCTATGTGTACAGTATTTGCGACATATCTGATATGCAGATGTTTCTTAACAAGATAAAAACATATCAAATGTTCCATGATTTTTATAAAAGGGATGCGGTTCAAATCCGTAAAAAGTCTGATTATGGGAGGTTCGAGGCATTCGTTAATAAGCATAAGGAGTTTGTAAAAAAGAAGGCGTGTGCCTCCCGGGGCAGCGGCGTTGAACTTGTCAGGTTTGAGGAACTTGGAATGTCCGTGAAGGAGTATTTTGAGAAATTATTGAGAAGTGGAAGATATCTGTTGGAGGAGAGGATTGAACAAGGGATAGAGACAGCATGCTTGAATAGATCTAGCGTAAATACGGTTAGGTGCGTTACGTTTTATTCCAGGCAGGAAATTATGATTCCATATTGCTTTATAAAGGTTGGGAAGAATGGCTCTTTTATTGATAATGGGGGTGCTGGCGGCATTTTGGTTGGTATTGATAATGGGACAGGGGTTTTAAATACGGATGGTTATGATGAACTTAACAGAAAGTATGAGGTTCATCCAAATTCAAAAGTTCAGTTTAAAGGGTTTCAGCTTCCGGAATGGGAAAAGATGAAAAGTATCTGTGTTAAATTGGCCCAAAGGATGCCGTCTGTAAAGTATATCGGATGGGATATGGCGTATTCTACAAAAGGATGGGTTGTAGTGGAAGGGAACATGGGGCAGTTTATTGGGCAGCAAATCGTGTGGAAGAAAGGGATTAAGAAAGAGGTAGATCATATCATGGAATCCATAGATAAAGCTATTTAAGAGGGGTCAATTGTACAAATGTGTAAAATCAGTGTTATCGTAACTGTATACAATAAGGAAAAGTATCTTGAGCAATTTCTTGAAAGCATAAAAAAACAACAGTTACAAGATATAGAAGTCATTATTGTAGATGATGGAAGTTCGGATGCATGTCCGCAAATTTTGGATGAGTTTGCTGGAAAGGATGAACGTTATAGGGTAATACATCAGCCAAATAGAGGAGTATGTGATGCCAGAAATAACGCGCTATCTTATGCGGAGGGAAAATATATCTATATTATAGATTCAGATGACCGGCTTGTAGATGATGCATTAGAAAATATGTGGAAAGCAGCGGAGAAGACGGATGCTGATGTAATATATGGACAGATTACTTATGAAAATACATCTATGCCTATAAAAAATACATTTTCAAATGCTTTTTGTACAGAGAACCGGGAATCTATACAGGCTATACAATGTGCATTAAATAATAAAAATTATATTTATGTTTCAACCCCCGATTTTGTTACTATTGACCGTCTTGGAGGAGCGCCATGGAATGGCATGTTTAAACGTAAAATTGTTTGTGAGCACAACATAAGGTATGATACGTCATTAAAGAGTTTGGGGGAAGATGTTTTTTTCTGGCAGCATATTTATGAATACGTCAAAAGGGTTGCCTATATAGAAACTCCTATTTATAGTTATCGGATGCTGGATGATTCTTTATCCCATGGTTACAAAGAAAACTTGCTGGAAACTTATAGAACAATATTTGATAAAGAAGAAGAATTTCTTTATGCATATAAGAAAGGCCAGGAACAATGGGATGCGTACTATTTTCGGGTGATTCTTTATATACACCGTGCTATGCCGCTCTATTTTCAAAATGAAAATAACCCAAGAAAAGAAAAAGAACGGTTTGCAGAAATGAAGGCATTATTAAGAAAAGAACCGTTTCGTACTGCAATTAAAACAGTGCCGCTTGGAATGTTAGTGAGCAGAAGAAGCAGAATTGCAATTGTCATGCTGAGATGGAATCTATTCTGTCTATATTGGCTGTTAAAGCGGATGGATGTTTAGAAAATTAGACGGCAATTGCCTGGCTGAGAGCATATGGGGAGGCAGTTAATTGAAGAAAGTAGCTATTATTACGATTCAATCTATTAATTTAGGGAACAGGCTTCAGAACTATGCTTTACAGGAAGCAATAAAAGAACTGGGCTATGATGTTTATACCCTTCAAAGAGTACATAAAACTTTTTCGGTAAAAACGTTAGTGGAAGATATAAAAGATTTGGGAAGAACTCTTTTGGGAACAAGGAAAGGCCGGTACATCCGATTTGACAGAGCCAGGATACGTTTTGGTAAAGAGTATGTGTTGGCGAATGAAGCGGATTCTGATCTCGCAGATAAATATGATTTTTTTGTGGCGGGGAGCGACCAAGTATGGAATCCATATTACGGGCATCTGGCAGGAATAAGCGATTTGCTTTTTTTTGCAAGGAACGGTCAAAAAATATCCTATGCTGCCAGCTTTGGGGTGGATGCTGTACCAGATGAAAAGCAGGAAATTTTTTCAAACCAATTACAGGGTTTTAAAGACATATCCGTTCGTGAAGAGGCTGGCGCAAAAATAGTTAAAGAGTTAACAGGAAGGGAAGCGGTTACCGTACTTGACCCAACATTGCTTTTGGATATTTCTCAATATAAAAAAATTCAAAAAAAACCAGCAAGTGTTCCTAATGGAAAATATGTACTGGTCTATTTACTTGGAGGTAGAACAGAAATATTTACAGAATATGTACAAAGTAGTATGGAATATAAAGAAGATGAACTATATGATATTTTGCAATGGAAAGCGTCCGGCCGTCAGCTTCCGATTGGACCGGCCGAATTTATTTATTTGGTAAATCATTCTGAAATGGTTCTGACAGATTCATTTCATGCAACTGTTTTCGCCACGATATTCCATAAGCCGGTGAGGACATTTCCAAGGGGAGGGATTGATATAAGTTCCCGGATTGTATCTTTAGCATCATCGTTTGGGCTAGGAACAAATTTTACGGAAGATGGAGTCTTTTATATCAATAAAGATGCAGATTATGGACAGATAGAGGAACATTTAAACGAGGAAAAAGAGAAGTCAATAAGATTTCTCAAAATGGCTCTCGGATAATTGGAATTTTTGTATATAAAATAGTACCTTAAGGGGATGGAGAAACGGTGAAACTGAAGATAAGCTTAAATATTTTTGACATATTGATAAACATAATAAGTGTACTAATATTCGCCTCCTCATATTTTGATGTTATGGGCAGACGTACAACAGGGAATTCTGTTTGGGCATATCTATTTAGCTATTCCTTATATACTATTACGGTTCTTTGTGTCATTACTATCTGGCTTTTTTTGCATAAGGAAAAAAGAGTCTATCTGTCAGTTGTTATCATGCTGCTTGTTTTTGTTTATGAGGTTATCCTTTCAGGAACATTCGGCATACTGAAAGTTCAAGAGATTATAAGGGATAATTTGGCATGGATATTGACATTCTGTAGTTTCTATTGCTATGCGTCTATGGGAAGAATATCTGGAAATACGTTATTTGTTCAAATAGTGAATACGGGAACAGCAGTATACTGTCTGTTGGTTATTCCCAATATTTATATGCATATGATGGGAATGGATTCACAAGGAAACATCATAGCCCCGTTATACTATAGTTTTGGGTTTCTTGGATTAGTTCTGATGTATTCCGGAAGGAGTACTAAGATGTTTTTTTCCATAGTAATCAGTGTAATGATATTACTGTCAGAAAAAAGGACAGGCTTTTTAATTATTATTATTGGCTTATTGCTTTTGGGAATTGTAAAAACCAATATGGGAGGTACGCGAGGGCAAAGGATAAGAAAATATATGAGGCTGGTTATTGTGGCTGCACTTGCCGCATGGGCAGGCTACTGGCTTATTGATATATATAATATTAATGTCATTGATCGAATGAGATTACTGTTTAGGGAAGGGGATACCGGTTCGGGGAGGCTGATTATCTGGAGGCTGATTATAAATTACTTTAGAAAATCTTCTTTTACACACAAAGTTTTTGGCTATGGGTTTCATGCGGTTCCGGTATTGGTTCACCCATTGGGGAGGGCAATATTTGCCCATAATTGTTTTTTGGAGATTTTATTTGATTTTGGTTATGTGGGGCTTGCATTTATTTTGGCGGCAATTACATGGTGCTCTGTTACTACATTAAAAATGTTTTGGTGGCAGCATAAATGGACACCTATTATGGCCTATGCACTTGTGGTGATACTTCTTCTTTCGATGTTTGGATACTTTTTCGAGGAATCGAGATTTATCATGCCAATTATGATGATATGTGGGATATGTCTGGGAACATGGCACGAAGACAGAATGGAATGTGCTAAAAGCAGTACGGGAATGAGGTAAAAATTCATGTCTGCGCTGCATCCACAAACTTAAGATGCGAAAAACACTGGCAATGTACGGAGAAATAGGATGCGGAGCGGGTCTAAAGCAGAAACGGCAATATTGTAAGGTTCAAGGTAAATTGGCGATTAGAGTGAAGAAGGCGTTAAAAAATGAAAAGTAAAATAAAAGCGTTAAAGGCAAAATATTTGGGAATTCCAGTACAAGTGAAAGCTTCCGTATGGTTTGCTATATGCAGTCTGCTGCAAAAGGGCTTGTCAATTATAACAGTACCTATATTTACAAGACTGATGTCAACGGAGCAATATGGCTATTATACAGCATACATATCATGGTATAATATTTTGCTTGTATTTACTTCTTTGAATTTGTTTTATGGTGTATATAATAATGCTATGATGAAATTCAGGGATGACAGGGCAGGATATACATCATCTATGCAAGGGCTTGTATGGATGAGTACAGGTGTTTTTTTAATTCTATATCTGATATTCCGTAATCAGGTGAATGATTTTCTTGGAATGAATACAATCCTTGTTTTGATGCTGTTTACAGAACTGCTGCTCACGCCGGCCTTTCGGTTTTGGATGGCATCGAAACGCTTTGAATTTAAATATCAACCTATTGTGGCAGTTACAATTATAAAAACTATAGCAAATCCGGTTCTTGGACTTATTTTGGTATTGCTATCTGAGAAAAGGGATATAGCAAGGATTGCTTCCATTGTGATAGTGGAAGGAATCATTTGCTCTATTATTACAATATATCAATTTTATAAAGGGAAGAAGTTTTTTTCAAAAAGATATTGGAAATATGCATTGCTATTTGCTGTTCCTCTTTTACCGCATTATTTGGCTGGACAGGTTTTAAGTCAAAGTGATAGAATAATGATTAGCAAGATGATTGGGAATTCAGAGGTGGCTATCTATAGTATCGCCTATAACATTGGACTTCTTATGAACATATTTACAGTAGCCATCAATAATTCTTATACACCCTGGTTTTACCAAAACCTGGAGCGGCGCAGATATCTTCAAATACAAAGAGTGACAACAATCATTATGTATATAATGGCCGCAGTGATAATACTGCTGATGTTTTGCGGGCCGGAGGCGATAGCAATTTTGGGTTCTTCCGAGTATCAAGACGGTATGTATGCAGTTCCGCCGGTCGCCGCAGGGGCCTTTTTCATGTTTCTATATAATATTTATGTTGATGTTGAGTTTTATTTTGAAAAAAAGGGGTATGTATTATTTAGTTCAGTGGCTGCGGCATCGCTGAACATTTTGCTTAATTTAATTTTTATACCCATATTCGGATATGTAGCGGCAGCCTATACGACAATGATATGCTATATAATTTATAGTTTACTGCATAATTACTTTGCAAAAAGTATTTGCAGGCATAGGGGGATTCCGGAAACGATTTTGAGCCCTAAAACTGCTTTGGCACTTTCTTCCTTGGTGGTTGGAACTGCACTTATAATGAATGTAATATACAAATATATGAAGATAAGGTATGGATTTATTATCGTTAGCAGTATTGTATTTATAGTGGAAAGGAAGAAAATCATTGCTATTATTCACGGTGTATTACATACGATGAAGGAGAAAGAAACGGTAAAATAATTTTTCAAATGGATAAAACGAGAATATTTTATATATGATAATAAGGGAGGTCATACACCATTAATATTAAATCCATAATCCCGCTTCCCGTGCGGCGATTCCTCCATAACATAGGTGTAGAACTGCTGTCGGAACGGAACTATTATTATTTCCGCAGCCTGTTCATAAGATTTTATCATAGCTTCAGCACCAAAAATGCAGCGATATGCGTTTTAGCGGGCATGGCTGCCTTTTTTGCTGTTCAGATATTCTGCCCCAAAGACAAGTACAGCAAAGGAAAACCTTTTGCTGCCGCCGGGCTGTCCATATACGGCTATCTGCTATATTTGTATACCATCGCATTTCGGCCAAGATACAGCAGCCCGCAATATGAACTTACGCTTTTTTGGAGTTATAAGCGTGCTTTAAACGGCTCTGCTTATCTCTGGATTGAAATCATACTGAATTATATTCTTTTCCTGCCGGTAGGGATATTAGTGCCTATATTAATCAGGCATGGGAAAAGGAAGGGGAAAAAGGTATTTGCCCTGACTATGCTGGCCGGCTTTTTCACATCCTTTACCGTGGAACTGTCTCAGCTGATTCTTCATAGGGGGCTGATGGAATGGGATGATTTGCTGGGGAATGTGCTGGGAACATTTTTTGGGTATGGGATATATAGGATATTATCGCAAGTATCAAATGTCTGTCGGGCATATTATCATCGCCTAATAAAAAAGCGGTAATAGTAAAGCCGATAGCGGCATAGAAGGTCGTGGGGCTGTGGAAGGCGGAGACTGTGACACGCATTTCCCAGAAAAAAATAAATTTACCTGGTTGTAAATATGGGATTTTCGGCAAAATCAATGTTTTAACAATGAAAAGGAGATTTTCGTTGCCCTTTGCCTGTGGTATACTGTCACTAGAATATTAAGATAATTATTATGCTAGGAGGTGATAATATGGCGGACAATGATATGTTGTTGGCAATATCGGAAATGATGGATACCAAACTAAAAGCTGAATTACAGCCGTTAAAAAATGATTTACAGACCGTAAAGGGTGAAGTCCATCAAATAAAATTGTATCAGGAGAATATAGTACTTCCCAGACTTAACACGATTGAATCATAAAAGGCAGATAACCGAAGTTATCTGCCCCTGCAATTTGAATGAAATAGGAGGGTGACAATCCACATCTCCTAACTATAGGTGACGGCCGCCTGTTCCGTCCTCTGCTCTCATTCAATATAGCTTATCCATTTGGTAAGTTAAGTATACAACAAATTCAGTTTGTGTCAAGTTTTTTAAAGTACCTTTTTTTAAGAGCAATATAAAAAACAATAAACTATTTCCTTTTTAAAAAGAATGTATTATAATATCCCTAGGAAATTCTACAAAAATCATATGGAGGTAAATGAAATGTTAGTATCAGCAACAGAAATGCTTCAAAAAGCAAAAGCTGGCCACTATGCAGTAGGACAGTTTAACATCAACAATCTTGAGTGGACAAAGGCTATTCTTTTAACGGCTCAGGAAAATAATTCTCCTGTTATCCTCGGTGTATCCGAAGGCGCAGGCAAATACATGGGCGGATATGACGTAGTAGTTGGTATGGTTAACGGCCTTGTCAAAGACCAGAACATTACTGTTCCGGTAGCCCTTCATTTGGATCATGGCAGCTATGAACACTGCTATAAATGTATCGAAGCAGGATTTTCATCCGTAATGTTCGATGGTTCCCATTATCCCATCGAGGAAAACGTTGCGAAAACAAAGGAACTTGTTGCAGCAGCTCATGACAAAGGAATCTCTATTGAAGCGGAAGTTGGCTCCATCGGCGGCGAAGAAGACGGCGTAGTTGGTATGGGCGAATGCGCGGATCCTAAGGAATGCAAGGAAATTGCAGATTTAGGTATTGATTTCCTGGCAGCAGGTATCGGCAATATCCACGGCAAATATCCTGAAAACTGGCAGGGGCTGTCCTTCGAGACATTGGATGCTATCCAGCAGCTGACAGGGGAAATGCCTCTGGTGCTTCACGGCGGTACAGGCATTCCGGCAGATATGATTAAGAAAGCAATTACCCTGGGTGTTGCAAAGATTAACGTTAATACAGAGTGCCAGCTTGCTTTTGCAGCAGCTACACGTAAATACGTGGAAGAAGGCAAGGATCAGCAGGGCAAGGGATTTGACCCGCGTAAACTGCTTGCTCCGGGCTTTGAAGCAATCAAACAGACAGTAAAAGAAAAAATGGAACTGTTCGGCTCTGTAGGAAAAGCTTAAGAGGTAGTAAAGGAGAGAGGAAAGGGCTGCCCATGCGGACAGCCTTTTTGCTCTTTCATCTATTCGATTGATGAATGAAATTATCCGGGAGGTTAAAATAGTGAGCAGGAAATGGGATGTTAGAGTTGACGAAAGGCCTTATACGATTGAACGTAAGGGGGCAAAAGTACTCGTAAATGGTGAAAAATTTAAAATCAGGAAGCTGAGCCATAAATCTGGATTTTTCCAGTCGGAATACCAGGTGCCGGTGGGTTCGAAGACGGCCCTCTTAGTGATAGACATGGTGGGCAGCGCCAAGCTGATTATTGATGGCAAAGACTGTGCCACAGGAGAAGACTACGTACCGCAGAAACTGCCGGGATGGGCATGGATCTTTGTAGTGCTGCATTTTATCAACTGCTTGAACGGTGCAATAGGCGCACTGGTGGCAATCGTGGGCCTGATGGCTACGTTTTCTATTTCCTGCAACAGGAAAATAAACGTAGTAGTAAGGGTGCTGCTGGATATTGTAATTTTAGTGGCGGCATTGGGAATTGTGTTCGGTATTGCCTTAGCTATAGTCGGGTCTGCTTATTAGGTTTGTTAGGGCGGTAGAAAGGATAAGCATAAAACATGAATATTTTTAAAGAAATGGGATTGGCTGTTTATAGCTTTAAAAGTTATAAAGAGTTTTTGAATAACAGGAAATCAAAAGTATTTCTATTCGGTGTAGTTCTTATGCTCTTTTATTTCCTGCTTACGATGGTAGTGCCCTTTTTTCAGATGAACGGCCTGGGCCTGTCTTCCGCAATTCAGGAAGTGGTACCGGATTTTGAACTGAAGGACGGTGTGCTGTGGGTGGACGATGTCATTGAATTGGATGATGGGGATACTTGCATTTGGATTGACACCAATCCGGATGAGGTCTTTTATGAAGTAGAGGATTTGGCTTCATATTATTACAGCTATAGCCAGGTACTTCTGATGGACTCGGAAAAAATGATTGTGAAAAGCAATGGGGCTATGCAGCAGTATTATTTTGATGAACTGGATCTGGAATATTCAAAAGCTGACCTTATGGCATTGGTGCCTTCTATTTATGTGATTATTGTTATTTTTATGATTATCGCATACATATTTATGACTGGCCTCTTTTTCTTTGGTGTGCTTTTTGTAGCGCTAATTGGGATGATTGTGGCCTCCTGCATGAAATATCAGCTTACCTTCGGCCAGCTGTACCTTTTGGGGGTTTATAGCAGGGTTCTGCCGTTGGCGATTAAAGCGGCGGTATCATTTTTGCCTTTTAATATTCCGTACTTCTGGGTCATTAATTTTGGGCTTTCTATTTTTATTCTGGTGAGGGCGATACAGCATTTGAAAGAGAGCATGCTTCAGCAGCCGCTGGAGTTCCATTCTTCCAATGATACGGTGGATTGGATGCGATAGGTTTCGGGAATTTATATCCTTGAAAAGGAGGATGCCAAGTAAAGATATCTTTACTTGGCATTTATTATGAAAAAGTTATTAAAATTTATTAACTCTGGCTGGCAAGTTGTTTGCTCATTTATTTGATAAACTTAGTATATAAAAAAGAAATGTCTAAAAAATGAGAAGGAATTTAAGCTTTTTTAAAATAAATATGAACAAAATATGAATGGGCAAACAGTGAAATCCTGCAGGGCCAATTCTTTTTTTGCGCAGGCCTGCATATGGAAGTTCGCTGTCAAGGCAGCGTGCAAGCCGCGCGGCGAGTAGGGAGAAAATCTTCCTTACTCAATTAAATCCTCCCCGCCAACGGTTTCCTTCCCTGCCTTCACCTTGGCGATATATTCTTTGGTCATGGCGGTTACCTGGCCGGACAGGAGCGTAACGGCGATTAAGTTGGGTAAGGCCATAAACCCGTTGAAGGTGTCGGAAATATCTACTACCAGTTTTAAAGAAGCGTTGCATCCGATAAAGATAATCAGGATAAAAATTAATTTATATACCGGAACGGCCTTTAGCCCGAACAGGTATTCAATCCCCCTCTCCCCGTAGTAGGACCAGCCTAAAATAGTGGAGAAGGCAAAAAGCATAACGGCAACGGAGATGAAGCCGCCGCCTAGGGGGCCGAATACGGATTCAAAGGCGGAACCGGTAAGGGCAACGCCGCTTTTTAAAGTCTCCGGCAAATCTGTACCGATATATTTTGCATATTCTGTGTAGTCATAAACGCCGGAAGTAAGGATGGTGAGGGCGGTCAAAGTACATACTACCAAAGTATCGGCAAATACCTCGAAGATTCCCCACATACCCTGTACAACGGGTTCTTTTACGTTGGAAGCGGAATGGACCATAACGGAAGAGCCGAGCCCTGCCTCATTGGAAAATACCCCTCTGGAAATTCCTCTTCTCATAGCTATCATAATAGTGAAACCAGCCACACCGCCTCCCATGGAGGAAAGCCTGAAAGCGTTGCCAAAGATAGCGCCGAAAGCGTCCGGAATGGCGGAGGCATTGGCAAATATCACTACTAGTGCGCCGATAATATATGTAACGGCCATAAAAGGCACCAGCTTTTCCGTGACGGAAGCAATTCGTTTGATGCCGCCTACAATAACAAGGCCGGCCAAAAGCATTACAATAAGGGCGGTAGCCCATTTGGGGACGGCAAAGGAATTATAAAGCCCGTTGGCGATTTCATTTCCCTGGGACATATTGCCGATGCCGAAGGAAGCCAGCACGCAAAAAACGGAGAAAACCACAGCGAGCCATTTCCAGCCCAGCCCTTTTTCAATATAAATCATGGCGCCGCCTACCCAGTCGCCTTTTTCATTTTTGTAGCGGTATTTGATGCCCAGGGTGTTTTCGGCGTAGTTAGTCATCATTCCAAGGAAAGCGGACAGCCACATCCAGAAAATGGCACCCGGTCCGCCTAAGGCTAACGCAACCGCCACACCGGAAATATTTCCTACGCCGATAGTAGCCGCCAGGGCGGTGCAAAGTGACTGGAACTGGGAAATGGCATGTTTGTCATCGGTTTTTCTCACATGAGCCCCATCTTTTTTGAACAGCTGGAGAAAAGTGACATCAATCCAGTACTTGAAATGGGATATCTGGAATACTTTCGTGCGCACAGTGAACATCAAGCCCACGGCGAGGAAAATAACCAGCATGACGGGCCCCCAGATAAAATCGTTAAGGACTCCATTGACACTTGATACAATTTGAATAAATCCATCCATACATTTTCATGATAAGGCATTGTCCGCCCATACCATGATACACCTCCTTCATAGAAAATAACTGTGCAATAAAAAAGAATGCTTTGCATTCTCTGCAAGTTCGCTTAGCGAACTTGTG
>BLLT01000004.1 GCA_011958945.1 Lachnospiraceae bacterium
CTTATACGCCTGTCCGGGCTTTTCGGACAGGCGTATTTTGCTGGTGCGTCTGGCGGCGCACGTTTCCGACAGGGGCAAGTCCTGAATCCGCCCGGTAGTGGGAAGGATATAGCCGAAGGCACGGGTGTCCATTGTGAGGTAGAATCTGAAGGAAGCTGTTTCTGGTATTCCTTTTTTATGGTGTGGTAAGCAGATTATTCTACTATTTTTTACACACACAATATGTAAAATCCCCTGTTTTTTACATAACGCTGTTGGCTTTTACTTACACCATGCGTATAAAACAGTAAATAAAAGATAAAGGAGCTGACAGTTATGTACCAGAAGATTATCGTGCCCATAGACCATGGGAACAGGAACATGAAGACCGAGCATAAAGTATTCACTTCCGGATTCGTGGAGGGGGACTGCAGGCCCGCGCTGGGGGAGTACCTGCATTATGACGGGCGCTACTATGCCCTTGCGGAGCAGAGGATACCTTATATGCGGGACAAGACTGTGGATGACCGTTTCTTCATCCTGACGCTGTTTGCGGTGGCGATGGAAGCGGAGAAGCAGATGCTTGACGCAGAAAGCACCATCCTTCAGGCAGTGTTGCTGGTGGGGCTGCCTCCGAAGCATTATGGCGTACTGTACCGGAAGTTCGAGGATTATTTCAGGGGCAGGGGCATCCAGAAGTTCACCTACAAGGGCATCCCTTATAAGGTGGAGATTATCGATGCGGCTGCCTTCCCGCAGGATTATGCTGCAGCCATGACCGTCTACCAGAGGATAGCGGAATTCAACAAGGTCATTACAGTGGATATCGGGGGCTTCACGCTGGATTACCTCCTGATCCGAGGCAGCAGGCCGGATCTGGGGGTATGCGACTCGCTGGAGAAGGGCGTCATCAAGCTGTACAATGACGTGACCTCCCGCATCAACTCCGAAAAGGACATTCTGCTGGACGATACGGACATCGACCGGATCATCCGGAGAGAGCGGACGGACTATGACGGGGAGGTCCTGCGCATCGTGGGAGACATGACCAGGACATTTGTGGACGACATCCTGGGGACGCTCAGGGAGCGGGGGCTTGACTTAAAGACCAGCTGCATGGTGTTTATTGGCGGTGGGGCGATGCTGCTCAGGAAATATCTGGAAAGATCGGACAAGATCGGGCGCAGCATCTTCGTGGAGGATATCTGCGCCAATGCGAAGGGCTACGGCCTGCTCTACCAGATACAGAGGAAAGGCAGGTAACTGCCATGGGGAAAAAGAACGCATTTGTGACCACCATAGGGTTCAACAAAAACGCCCCGGCTCATGTGCAGGTGGCGGAATTTTTAAACCGCATGGAGCGGGGGAAGGCGCAGTACATCGTCAATGCAGTGCTGGCATACCAGAACGGCGGAGCGGCGGCAGGGATTTCTGCAGGGCAGGAGGCGGTTGACTATGAAAAGATACGGCAGTTTGTGCTGCAGGTGATCAGGGAGCAGGAAAGGCAGGAGGCGCCCCGCAATGAAACGGCGGGGGAACCGGCTGTGCCGGACGGCGCAGAGGAAAGGGAGGGAGATTCTTTTGGGTTTGACGAGGATGCCCTGAACGGCATCATGTCATCACTGGAGGCGTTCAAGAGGTAAGGGAAAGGGAGCCTGCAGGACATTCTTCATTGTTCCGGCTCCCTTTTCCCAAGCAGCTCGTCTGTGGATATGTTAAAATATTCGGAGAGGATCGCCACCTCATAGTCCGGGACGAAGCGGCTGCCCTGTTCGATCCGCAGGATGGTCAGGTCGCTGCATTCCATGCCCAGGAGCTGGAGCCTGCCTGCGAGGGCGGCCTGGGAAAGTCCCTGGGCGGTGCGGAGCTGCTTCACTTTCGGGCCTATGATGTTTTTGGATGTACCATTACAGTAGATTTTCATATACAGCTTTCCCTTCTAAAGATGAAGTATATGAATTGATTTTACCGAAACAGCGTGATAATATACTTCTAAAGATGAAGTAAAGAAGAACAAGGGAGAGATATTGGCGGGATCGGGGAATACTGGGAGATAAGAAAGATATGGCAAAGGAGATTTTTACAATGAGTGATGTATGGTTAAAGTTTGCCCAGTTTTTAGGCACTCTGAATGGGGAGAATGTGAAAAGGGAGAGCTATGTGCGCACCCCGGAGTTTGAAGCGGCGCTGGAGGCATGGAAGGAGACAGAGCAGGAATGGGAGGCGTTTCTGGAAAGCCTGCCTGCAGACGGGCAGGAAAAGGCAGAGGAGATGAAGGAGTGCCTGGAGGATTTTTCATCCGCCCAGGAGAAGCGTGCCTATATCCAGGGCTATGCGGACTGCATCCAGGTATTGTTCCACGTGGGGCTCCTGAAGGAGAACGAGGATCTGAAGTGGGCAGAGAAGATGGATGTGCATTAGGAAGCGCCGAATAGAAGCAGAATCCCAGCACAGGGAAGAGGGGACACAGACAGGATGTAGCCACATGGGCAGAGGGCATCCTGTTCTTATTGCTCCTTTCCGTCAATCAGATAGGCATAGCTGACACCCAGAACCTGTGACAAGGCCCGAAGCTCAATATCCGTCACATACCTTTTGTTGGTCTCAATGCGTGTGATCACGTTCTTGTCCATGTCATATCCTGCAAGCTGCAGCTTATGGGCGAGATCCCTTTGCGAGAGGTTCTGCTGTCTTCTGAGTTCTATGAGCCGGCTGCTGACCAGATTCTTTTCTCCTGATGATCCTGTTGGTTTTGGCATGATGTCCTCCATTAGTGTCGAAATGTGTCGAGAAGTTTGTCTCACTTTTTGCACCACTACTATTGATTTTAGTAGCATTCCATATTAAAATCGGTTGTAAAAGTGAGACAAAAGGAGGATGCGGTATGCAAAAAGAACTGATTTATGATAAGATGAATGGGTTTTTAACGGAGGGGATGTATTCCCTGCAGGAAGGAGCTGCCATTGAGGATGAATTTGCCGAGGGAAAAGAGTGCTGCCTTCTATATGAAGGTGTGTACCAGGCAGGCCGGAATCTGTGCGAACGGTTGGGAGAAGACGAGGATAGTGATGTGGAAATCATTCTGAACGGCATGGAGAGGATTAACAGACTGGTATCCCTGAAAATGTATGAATATGGCAGGCACGAGGCAGTAGCTGCTATCTGATATGTGGCTGTACAGGGCCGGGGAAGGTTTGTCAAGTGCCTTCCCCGGTCTTGTACTGTCTGCACTATAGGGGCGAAAGACATATTATTTTTGATGATTACCATCAACATCGCTTTTTTGCAGTTTCCATTTCCATTATTTAGTGAGAAAATAAATAATTGTCCAATATATTTCAAAAACATGTGACCGTTTTCTTCCGGCAATTGTTTTATAGGTGAAAGGAGGTCAGGCAATGAAACAAGCAATATCCACACAACAGCTGGAAGATGCCTATGATGCTTATGGCACGGCAGTATACCGTCTGGCAACGGCTTTCCTGGGGCAGTGCGCCGATGCGGAGGATGTGACCCAGGAGACCTTTTGCCGATTGCTGTACCGCGCTCCCATTTTCACGGATGAGAACCATCAGAAGCGCTGGCTTCTCCAGGTTGCAGCCAATCTGTGCCGGAACCAACTGAGGGGCTTCTGGCGGAAACGGGTGACGCAGTTAGAGGACACCATCCCTGTCATTGTTCCAGAGGAACTGGAGGCCCTGAATGCTGTAATGGCCCTGCCGGAACAGTACAAGCTGCCTATCCATCTCTACTACTATGAAGGATACTCGGTGACGGAAATCGCTGAAATTTTAAAGATGGGGAAATCGGCGGTGAAGATGCGGCTGAAACGGGGCCGTGAATTGTTGAAAATGGAATTGGAGGGATCAAATTGAATATCAACGACTATCGAAAAGCGATGGATCATATCAGTCCAAGTAATGAATTGAAAGAGCGTATTATGCACAAAAAAACAACTCATAGGCGGTATGCCCCAGTTCACCGTGTTCTCGCCAGCATACTGACAGCAGTTTTAATGCTGACCTATGTGACCACTGTTGCCCTGGCTGCCAGCCCGGAACTGCGAAGGGCGGTGCTGTCTTTCTTCCGCATAGAAGAGCGGGAACAGGTGCCCGGTCAGCCCGATATCAATCCATCCGACATCAATCAGCCCGATGTTGATCAGCCTTATGACAATCAGCCTGACATCAGCCAGACTGAAATCGGCAGTCTGGTCAAGGCCCAGTACATCAAAATGGACCAACGTTACGGTCTTTCTGGTGGCCTGCTCAATAACCTGACCTGGAGCGATGACGGCAGGACTCTTTTGGAGGCTGGGTTCTGGGAGATCAAGGACAACAATCTGGTTCCCGTCCAGGTGGACATGCGGACCAGCCAAATTGACATAACATTCCAGGACATCAATTACCAGGGCAACCTGTACTGGTTCATCCGGAATGGGGAGCTGCATCTCTTTCAAGGCAGTCCCTACGGTGTTGATACACGCCCTGAGGATGAGTGGTCTGTAGAGGCCATTCCAGAGCGCACTGATGTATTATTGCTCAAGCTGGCACAGGGCCAGCAGACAGATTACACCGAGTACCCTATGCTTTTCTATCTGGATACCGGCGAGACAGAGGACTTTTTGGCCAGCACAGGCGCCAAGCAGCTGGAATACGCTTATGATTATTCGTGGTCGGAGAATATGCGCAGGGCATTGATTTTATGTAGTGCCGGCACGGGTGGGCTGCAGGAATGGCTTTGCGATCTGGATGCCAGGACTCTCATCCGTTTGGATGAGCTGACTGGGATGGGCGAGGAAGTCAGTGCCGGTTTCGCAGACAATGATACGCTGATCCTCACCACCCACACCACATCGGAAGAGGACGAAACATGGCAGACCATCACTTGTTATGCTTACGACATCCCCACCGGGCAGAAGACGAAAACCCTGGATAAGGCACACTACTATCGATGGTGGGATGAGCCCTATGGTGCCCAGCTGTTCGGTAGCCGCTGTGTTCTGATAGGCGAGGATGGACAGGTTCGGTTGGTCGATCTGAAAACAGGGATGCAGACTGTCGTAGAGGGATTTACCTGGCAGACAGGGGACGAATTCATGCCCAGCCCCTCCGGCAATAAGCTGCTGTATTATTCCTCTGACTCCAAAGCGGAGGGCCTGGGTATCTCCCAGCTGGGTGTGGTGGATCTGGAAAAGGGCACTTTCATTGCCTTTGACAGGGAAGGTTACGGGAACCTCTACGAGGAGGGCATCGGCTGGAGCAATGACAACACAGTGAGCATTAACGCCCGCTCTTCCGATGGCGAAACCAGGTATCTCATTTTGTATACGTTCTGACAGCGAGAGGCTCCCTTTTTGGAAAACGGATATAGGGTAGAAGATGCTGCCTGATAGGAAATGATATAAGGCTGGGGAGTGGATGAGATGTATATGTGTCTTCCCCAGTCTTTTATCTGTCTTTCAGGGAAAAAATCTATACGTCTGGAATTGCGATTTCCTATATGCCAACAAACCGTGCATAATAAATGGGGTATTGTAGCAACACCATAGTACCAATCCCTCAAACATAAAGCAGCAAAGGACGCAGGGACCAATGTTTCAGATCACAGTCTGGTTATAATAAAATAAAAAGAAATGGAGGTTGATGATGAAGACAATCGCAATCATCGACGATGATGTTCATATTGGGAATGTATTGACAAAAATCTTAGAGAACGAAGGATATGGTGTTATGCGTGCCTATTCCGGTACAGAAGCACTCTATCTTCTTTCCCAAAAGAAGCCCGATCTGATTCTTCTGGATCTTATGCTTCCCGGACTTTCGGGAGAGGAAGTGTTGTCTCATGTTAAAAACATACCTGTCATCGTCCTTAGTGCAAAGGTGGATGTTCAGGATAAGGTAAATCTTTTGCTTGGAGGTGCGGTTGACTATATGACCAAACCGTTTGATCCGGATGAACTTCTTGCCCGCATTATAGTAGGACTTCGCAAAACGGAAATTGCAGATGATTCCACCGTACTCGTAGCAGATGACTTAACACTGGATGTTTCATTGCAGGAGGTTACAGCAGGGAACCGACTGGTCAAACTGACACGGACAGAATTTGCTATCCTGAAATTATTGATGATGAATCCGAAACGTGCCATATCAAAAAGTGTTCTGTTGGATCGCATCAGCATTGACACTCCAGATTGTACGGAACGGTCATTAAAACAGCACATCAGTAATCTACGGAGAAAATTGCAGGAGGCGACAGGCGGGGATTATATTGAGACTGTATGGGGTATCGGATTCAAACTGGCAGAGAAGAAATCTTGACCAGATCCTGACGCTTTTCTGACCGCTTTCTTGACTTCCGTATGATATTCTTTAGATGAAAGTAGGAGAAAAAATAGATATAAAGTGATATGGAGGGAAAGCGTAAAATGAATATTGTAGAAGCACAGGGTCTATGTAAATATTATGGTAAAGAAAATAATTTGGTCAAAGCGGTTGATGGCGTGGATTTTGGTATCAAGCGTGGAGAATTTGTTGCTATTGTTGGAATGAGTGGTAGTGGAAAATCTACGCTGCTGTATATGTTAGGGGGATTGGAGCAGCCTACCGATGGAGAAATTATTTTGGATGGCGCCAAAATATATGAAATGGATAGCGAGGATATGGTTGCTTACAGAAGAAAAAATATTGGTTTCATCTTTCAAAGTTATAATCTTATTCCTGTTATCAATGTACTGGAAAATATCACTCTGCCAGTAGAGCTGGATGGTACAAAAGTGGATAAAGAGTATCTATCGGAAATCATAGACTTTCTGGGGATTCGTGACAAATTATATGAAATGCCCAATAATTTGTCAGGGGGACAACAGCAGCGAGTTGCTATAGCAAGGGCATTGATAGCAAAACCTCAGATTGTCCTTGCTGATGAACCGACGGGGAATTTGGATAGTAAGACGAGTGAGGATGTGATGGCACTTCTTAAAAAGACCAGTGAAAAATTTAACCAGACTATTATCCTGATTACCCATAATAATGAAATCGCTGCATTGGCAGACCGTAGAATTACAATAAGAGATGGAAAAATAATAGCTTAAGGGGGGGAATCTACGGTGAAAATAGAAAGAAAACTATCAAATAAAAAAATGACGGAAGGTAAAACCAGAAATGTGATATTGGTAATAGCGATTGCACTGACCACTGTTATGTTTACGGTGTTAATGACGATATTCAGTAGCATTTCAGACTCACAGCAAAAAGAGGAAATGCGGCTGAATGGTTCGACATCATTTGCGACGATAAAGTATATTTCGGATGATGATTATGAAATACTACAGCGGGCTTTTGGAAATGGAAATGTTGGATATCGTTTATTTATATCATCTCAAATAAATAATGAATCTTTATCAGGGCCGCCAATTGAAATGTCTTATATGGATGAAAATTACATGTTAACACATTTCTGTACTCCTTCTGTGGGCACAGTGCCAATGAAAGAAAATGAAATTATATGTGACAGTAAAACTTTAGAAGAAATGGGTGTGAAGGCGGAAATTGGAAACACGGTATCTTTGGAATTTATTATGAGAAACCAGTTATATATAATAGATTTTAAAATTGCAGGAATTATACAGTCCGATGCATACAGTAGGCAAAGTATTATTGTTTCCAAGGCGTTTGTCGATAAATATGCTACTGAATTGGAGAATACGTACTTGGTTGACGGTGAATATTCTGGAGTTCGGATGATGGATATTAAGATTGATAATAAAATATTTCCATTACGATATTTCACTGACAAGTTGAATGAATGTGGTTATACCATGGAGAATCAGACAGGGAATTTTTTGGATGCAAGTATAAATCCGGCATATGAGACGCAGGTCTCCGTAGATATATCAACTATGATAGGCATAGCTTTAATTGTTTTTCTATTGATGTTCACGGGATATTTAGTCATCTATAACATATTCGAAATATCTATTACACAGGATATCCATTTTTGGGCACTGCTCAGAATGATAGGGACTGACAAAAAAACAATTATCAGGATTGTAAGGCATCAGGCCTCCATGCTGATGATATTAGGAATTCCGCTTGGTATTGTGATTGGAGGCGTATTGGGCAATATTTTGTTTCCGTATATCGCAAGGACAACAACAATAAATGAGGGGTATTATCAATATGGAATTAAAGTTTATGCGATATTGTTTACGGTAATCTTTGTTGCTATGACTGTATATTATAGTGCAAAAAAATCGGTCAGAACAGCTGTCTCAATCTCACCAGTAGCCGCATTGCGGTGTACGGATGGGGAAGTAACAATCCACAAAAAGAAAAGAAAAGTAAAAAAAGGAAGTTTAGAAAAGCTTGCTGCAGCTAATGTTGGAAGAAACAAAAAAAGAATGATTTTAGTTATCGTTTCATTAAGCATTAGCCTGATCCTTTTTAACTGTACGTTTATTCTGGCAAATGGGATAGACAGGGAGAAATATTTGCAGAGCAAGATGAAATCAGATTTTGTAATAGGAAATAGTAATTATTTTAACGTAAATAAACATTTTCGGACAAATGATGATGCCTTGGACGAAGCTGTTATAAATGAAATTAACAGGCAGGAAGGCTTCTTACAGGGAGGGGCTATGTATGCCTGCACACCGATGGGAGAGTCATTGTTTGAGTATCCCGACTGGGAGCAGCACAGTGAGACTGATAAGGATGGCAACCAATATATCAGAATCAGCACAGGTGCCAGGTACAAATCCAATAATGGTATGCTTAGCTGTCAGTTATATGGAGCAGATGATTATGTGCTGTCTAATTTTGAGATAACAGAGGGGACAACAGACATAGAAGAATTACTCCGTAAGATGGGTTCTGGAGAATATATTATTATGAGTGCTGCTGGGTCTTCAGAATTTGCTGTTGGAGATACAGTTACAATCGTATTGGATGGGCAGAAATATCAATATACACTTCTGGCGAAAATGAATCGGGGAAGAACAGAATATTGCCAATTTACTACTAATGGATTTTGTTATTACTTAAGCAGTGATAAACTCCGAAAAATCAGTAATGCGACATTGATGAATTATTCTTTTGATGCAGCAGATATTGATCAGATGGGAAAATATATTGATAGCCAATGCTGCAATGAATGGCTAAGCATGTCTTATATATCTGCGAAGACATATTACACTTCCTTTGACAGCTTGAAATCAGAATTCTGGATTGTTGGCACTTTTATGAGCGTAGTTATTGGGGTAATAGGGATTGTTAATTTTGTCAATGTTATTTTGACATCTATTATAAGCAGAAAAAAAGAAATAGCCACGATGCAGAGTATTGGGATGCAGGGAAAGCAGTTACGGAAAATGCTTTGCACAGAAGGTATTATTTTCTCTCTGTCAGCGTTATCAGGTTCACTTGCCCTGGGTGTTGTTTTGATACCATTGGTTTCTAATGTGTTTGCAGGGATGGTCGAATACTATGCCGGATATATCACGATGACACCAATGATAGCGATTTGGATAGTATATTTTATTGTTTCAATTATAGTTCCTGTTTATGGTAAGCAGATCATTTCCAAGGATTCGGTAATAGCACGAATCAGGCAGGAATAACACTGGCAATATTTGAGCACTACATTTAATTTTAGGAGATAAAATATTATGGATTATGTGCTGACAACAAACTGTCTGGACAAGAGATACAGGAATTTTCAGGCATTAAACGGGCTTACAATGCATATTCCCAAAGGAGCTATTTATGGATTTGTTGGGAAAAACGGTGCCGGTAAGACGACTCTGCTCCGCCTGGTCTGTGGATTACAGGAGCCTGCTTCTGGCAGTTTTACCTTGTATGGAATCCGTAACGATGAACGGGACATTGTGAAAGCAAGGCGCCGCATAGGGGCAGTGGTGGAGACTCCGTCAATTTATCCGGATATGACAGCTGGGGATAACTTGAAACAACAGTATTTGGTTCTTGGGTTGCCTTCCTTTGAAGGATTGCGGGATATCCTGAAACTGGTGGGGCTTGGAGAAACCGGTAAGAAAAAGGTGAAAAATTTTTCTTTGGGCATGCGCCAAAGGTTGGGAATTGCTATAGCGCTGGTGGGAGATCCGGATTTTCTGATATTGGATGAACCCGTTAATGGTCTTGATCCCCAGGGAATTGTAGAAGTGCGTGAATTGATCCTGAGACTGAACCGCGAGAGACAGATTACGGTGTTAATCTCAAGCCATATCCTGGATGAACTTGCCAAAATTGCAACACATTATGGGTTTATCGATAGTGGCAGAATATTAAAAGAAGTGAGCAAGGCGGAGCTGGAGGCTGCGTGTCGCAAATGTATCCATGCAGAAGTAACGGATACGAAGGTTCTTGCCCATATATTGCATACTGCAAATGTTGACCATAAAATTCTTTCTGCTACATCTGCGGAAATATATGCAAAAGTAAATATATCCAAACTTGCTGCAGAGCTGGCAAAGGAAAACTGCGAGATTTTTTCCATGCAGGAAAAGGATGAAGATCTGGAGAGTTATTTTTTTTCATTGGTAGGAGGTAGCAGTTATGAGTAGAATATTTTTTGCTGAGTTTCGCAGGTTATTCCATTTCAGGCTCTACTATATTGAATGTGCGGCAGTCGTCCTGTTTTCGGTACTTTATTTTAAACCGCCGGTTATTGATAGTTTTTTGTTCTATATTATGATTGTAATAGGAGCATTCTCTGCCATTTGTGTTTCGCAATTTATTGGTATGGAATATTCTTGTGGAACAATCCGCAATAAGCTGGCTACAGGACATACCAGAATGGAGATTTATATGGCTCAGCTTATTTTGCATATTTTCGCTGCTGTCATCTTGTTTCATTTATCTATTTCGACTATTGTAATTGCAGGGGCAATATTTAACTGGACGTATTATTTTTCTGTTCAGACACTTTTGGCTTATTATCTTGCGTGTATGTGTACTATCATTTTCATCACTGCGATATCAGTGTTTGTGGCGATGCAAAGCAGTTCAAATCTGTCAAGTTTAGTGATTCTTCTTGTACTATATGTTGGACTAAATATGATGGGTACCAATGTTCACAGTGCTTTGCGGGAGCAGGAAATGCGCATGACGGATACGCCACAGATGGAAAACTCTCTGGATGAACACTATATGGATGCCAGAACCCGGATGGGCTTTGAATATCTGCTGCTTATCAATCCATATGGACAGGCGGCTTATGAAAGTATGCCTGTATTTGAGAGTCACGGGGAATATTTACCAATGCAGATTCTGAAAAATCCATTCCCTAAAATATTTCTATTTTCTGCGGTGGAAAGTATAGGTATAACGGCTGCTGGAATTTTATCATTTAGGAAAAAGGCAATCAAGTAAAGGGATAAAAGAATGGTCTATAGTCTTGTCGGTATATTAGTGGTCATCATAATAATGTTATCAATAAAAATATATCTCATGGAAAAATCTGTTAGAGAGATCATGGAAGCATTTGCAGACAGGCTTAAGACCGATACAAATATCCTTATTGATATTTCCAGTCGTGATAAGAACATGCGGGAACTGGCTGACCGGATCAATACAGAGCTTCGCCTGCTTCGTAAAGAACGCCGCTGTTATCAGCAGGGAGATCAGGAACTGAAAGACTCCGTGACAAATATTTCGCATGACCTGCGTACTCCGCTGACAGCAATCTGTGGTTATCTTAATCTTTTGAAACATGAAGAAAAAAGCGCGGCCGTGGATGAGTATCTTGCACAGGTTCAGAACCGGGTAGATGTGATGATAAGCCTGACGGAAGAAATGTTTCGCTATAGTATAGCCGCATCTTCCTATGAGCTTAAGAGGGAGAGAATAAATGTTGTCAGTGTGTTGGGGGAGAGCCTGCTGTCCTTTTATGGGATGATGCAGGAAAAAGGTATTCAGCCAGTGATAGCCATGCCAGAGGAACCTGTCTGGCGAATGTTGGATGTAAGTGCATTAAACCGTATTTTTTCCAATATCATAAGCAATGCTTTAAAACATTCAGACGGAGATTTGTTTGTTGATATGAAAGAAAATGGCACCATAACATTCTCCAATACGGCACAAACCTTAAATTCGGTGATTGTGGGCAGGCTGTTTGAACGTTTTTATACTGTAGGAACAAACTATTACTCCACAGGCTTAGGGCTTTCTATTGCAAAGTTACTGACAGGGCGAATGGGCGGACAGATAAGCGCTGAGTACAAAGGGGAAATGTTATACATTACAGTACAGTTTTAAATAATAAGTGAAATATCTATCTAAAACGGGGCCTGTTTAGGAAAGATATTAAAGTAATGCAAATATTGCTGTATTTATAGTAAAATAGGTTATTAAATCATAAATCGTCAAAAGGAGGCAGGAACCAATGCTTCAGATAGCAGTCTGCGAGGACGAAAAGGCGGACAGGGATAATCTCACAGGCATCCTGAAACCGCTTTTAGACAAATACACAGAAGAATACCATATCAAAAACTTTACTTCCGGTGGGGAGCTGCTGCAATCGGGCGGCAGCTTCCACCTGATCTTCATGGATATCATGATGGAGGGCAGGAACGGGATAGAAACGGGGCAGGAGCTTTACAGCCGGAACCACTCCGCAAAGATCATATATACCACCAATTTCGGACAATACTGCATGGATGCGGTGAACACCGTACACGCCTTTGCCTTTCTGGAAAAGCCGGTATCGGCGGAAGCACTGGAGGAACAGCTGCAGGCATTCCTGCGGCAGTACCAAAAGGAGGAGGTGCGGCTGGAATTCAGGAATGTATCTTATGAGGAAAATGGTGTCCAGTCGGAAAAACCTACCCTGTTGCTTCCTGCTGATACGATCCTGTACTTTGAATATATCAAGGCAAAAAAGAAGGTTAAAATCGTGACGGAAAATATGGTGTACGAGTACCCGGATGCCATCAGCGGACTGGAGGAGAGGATGCAGCCCTACGGCTTTGAGACGAGCTGCCGGGGCATCCTTGTAAACCTTAAAAATGTGGCAAAGACAAAGGGGTATGAGGTTGTATTAAAAAACGGCATGTCAGTGCCGCTGTCGCAGAAGCGGGTGGCGCAGTTCAAGGAACGGCTCAATGAATACATCCATAACAGTGGGGAGTAGGGGCATGGAAAATTTAGTATATCTGTTCAGTTGTTTTCTGTCATGTGTGATCGTTGCCGGACTGATGTTCCAGTTCATGGGTGACCGTTATGAGAAAGCCTTTGTAAATCCGTGGGTTTACCGGATTGCCGCCGCTGCCTCCGTAGTGATCGTGACACTGGTAAACCTGAAACACAGTACATGGTGGAATATGGCAGCAAACTTTCTGGTGTTCGGCATTGCCAGCTTTATCTTCTATGAGGATAAAAGCGGCAGGAGATATTGGCGGGTGCTGGAGTTGGAATGCTTTTTTATGATGGTTGCGCTGTTTGAGGGGATTGGTGTATTTGGCATTGACCTATTGATGGATAAACTTTCACTTATGCCGGGAGATATGGTAATCAGAAACAGTATAGAGGTGGCATTTTCCAAGCTGGTGCTGATCTTCTTTTACTATGCCCTGATGAGGCGGCTGTGGAAAAAGGATTACAGGCAGAGCCGGACGCAGGTGATCCTTTACCTTGTTATGTTTTTATACAGTATAGTCAATTTTATTATCCTTGCAACAGCTGTCACAAGGAAAGCGGACTATTTCCTGCTCTGTGCAAATTTATGTTGTATCGTCTTTGCCAACCTGTACCTGTTCTATTCCCTGAAGGTGGAGGATGATAAGAACAGCATGGAGTTCCAGATCGCCATGATGAAGCAGCAGGAGGGTATGCAGTTTGAGCATTATGAGAGACAGCGGGAGAAATATGGAAAGTCCATTGAAGTCCTCCATGATGTCAGCAAGCATCTCCGCTCCATAGAAGAACTATATAAAGCAGGTATGACGGATAAGGCGATGGAGTACACAAGGCAGATCGGGGGCATCCTGAAGCCCCTTGTGCCGGAGGAATATTCCGACAATCCGATGCTGAACATCCTCCTTGCAGACAGGAAGCAGGAAGCGGAGAGCATCGGCATCCGGTTTGTGGTAAGGGTGGAAAGCACAGGGCTTGGGTTCATAGAGCCGGTGGATGTGACAACGCTCTTTGGGAACCTTCTGGAAAACGCAATGCAGGCTGTCCTAAAATGCTGCGGGGAACGCTGTATTAAGGTGCATATCAGAAACTATAATGAGATGCTTTCCATACGCATTGAGAACAGTGTGGAAAAGGAAGTAAGGATAAAGAACGGCAAACCGGTCAGCACAGGCGGGAGGGGCACTGGAATCGGCTGCCTGAACGTAGAGCGGTGTGTGGAGAAATACGGGGGCAGCGTCCTCTATAAGAACGGTGACGGGAAATTTTACAGTGATGTGATTCTGAACCGGTAGGCGGGATGGCGCAAACCATAAGGTTACTTTAGGATAATTTAGAGCAGATTTGGAGAAAAAACATAAAAATCTGTACTTCGGGGAAAAAATCTGTACCTCGGGATAAATGTATAGGATTTTACAGACAGATTACCGATAAGAAAAGTGACAGTGCAGTATATGCGCAGAAGTGAAAACGGATTTTAAGAACAGGATCAAGGAGGACAAAATCATGGCAATGGAGATTACAAACAATTACAGCAGTTATGCAGCACAAACCATGACAGAAAGCGGTGCTACAAGCGGCACAAAAAAGAAAGGGACAGAAAAAACGCAGGAAACAGCAGGAAACAGCAAATCCAAGAGTACAGCAGAGTATGCAAACGAATTGGCGAAACTTGCCCCAAGCGTAGAGTTTAAGGTTGGAAATGCCTGTTCATCAGCCCGAAACGGCAAGTCATTGACTGTTAATCCAAAACTTTTGGAAAAAATACAGAATGACCCCGAAAAAGAGAAGGATATGAAAGACATGATAAAAGGCGTTGAGTCTATGTCTAAATTGGCAGAAAGCATGGCAAAAGCCAGTGGCTGGACTATAGTGTATCAGCACAGTTATATTGATGAAAACGGAAAATATCATTGCAGAATGCAAGGCAGAAACGATGGTATGTTAAAATTGAGTGATAAGCTCCGGGAAGAACGGAAGAAAAATTCTGAAAAGCTGATTGAAAAGACAAAAGAAAAGGCGGCAGAAAAGGAAGAAGAATTATCTGAAACTTTAGAAGAAAAGAAAGAAGTAAAAGAAGATGGCTCAGATGGAAAGATAGAAGAAAAATCAACTCCAAACAAAGCGGAACAGCTTCTAAATGAAAAATTGGCAGCTTCCAAAGACGGAATAATATATCTGAATGATACAGATATTCGGACAATTATTGAAGCAGCCAAAGAAGATAATGCAGGCAGGGCAAATACAAAACAACAGGCGGGGGTCGGTGCAAATTTGGACTTAAAGGTTTAACGGGAAAAGGACTTCCAATTTTAATTAAGGTCAAGGAGGAAATGGAAAATGGAAATTAACAGTATCAATGGTATAAATACACAAATGCGGCAGATGGGAATGAACCAGGCAACGGATTCTTACAGCCGGAATCTTCAGAACCAGATTGCCGATGCACAGAAGCAGCTGCAGGAACTTTCTTCCAACAAGGATATGTCGCAGGAGGAAAAGATGGCGAAGCAGCAGGAATTACAGCAGCAGATTAGTGACCTGAATGTGCAGTTAAGGCAGCACCAAATGGAGCAGCGCAGAGAGAAACAGCAGAAACAATCTTCCTTTGATGATATGATTGGCGGAAACCAGAAAACAGGCGTAGCAGATACAGGAGTGATTATTTCCCTTTCAACAACAAAAGAGCAGATTGCAGGCATGAAGAAAGTGCGGACAGACTTGCAGGGGAAACTGCGTACTGCCCAAACAGAGGAGGAAAAAGCAGACCTGCAGGAAAAGATTGATAACATTACCCAGAATATAGGCGATAAGGTAAAAGAAACACAAGATACCATATCAGACCATCAAAATGCTGAACAGGATAAAACAGATAAGACACTGGATAAGAAAGAAGATGAAAAAGAGAGCGGGACGAATTCTGTCTCGGAAGAAGAAAATGGCAGTGTTGAGGTTAAGTCTGTTGAAAGTGCGAATACAGATGTTGAGGTGCAAAAAGAAAAGGAATGACAAGAAACAGTTAACTATTACAGCACCCACTATCATGCACTTTTATACAGATTTGCATCGGAAAACAAACAAAAGTGACCGTTTGAAAGCAGGATATACTTTATCGCGGTATGAAAAGGCATATACACAGGCGTTTATTGCAGCAGCGAAAGCGGCAGACCCTACTTGGACAGCGGGAAAGCCTATTAAAGCCGGTGCACTGGACGGCATCACAAGAGAAAGCGTAGAAAGTCAGCTTGCCAAAAGTGGTAACAAACTTGTGAAAAGGTCATCTGTTTCAGGAAGCTCATTAGATTTACAAGTATAAAATATGTATTAGAGAGGGTGTACTGCGTTTCAAATGTGCGAATGAAGTACGCCCTTTCCAATATGTGAGGAATAATAGGAGTGTAAAGACTGTTTATGAGGGGGTAGGTTTCATGGGCGTATCTGTAAGTGGCTCTGTCAGCGGCATAAAGGATGTTACCATTGCAACAAGCAGAAAGGGAGAGCCGAACTGGTCTTATATCCCGTCAGCAGGGAAATCTAATAAATCGAAGGCGGAGTTTACCAGTGAAATCAAGGAACTGGCAAAAAAGGCAGCTCTGTCAACAAATAAAACAGAATCAGAATATATTTCCAGACAGGTTCTCCAGTTAAGGACGGAATATTTATCTGATGTTGCACCGGACAGGAAGATGTTGTATCAACAGGCTAAAAATGTTATGAAAAATCAGAATAATAACCCTAAATGTAGAGGGATTGGGGAATTGACATTATTGGATTTTTTGGAGGCTGCTGATGGCAGGGGAAGCAGTCTTGCTGAAAAAATGTTTGCATTGGCAGGTGGTGGCACGTTGACTTGCCCGATTTTAACAACGGGCGGTTATGGCGCTGTTATTGAATGCCAAGGTGTAAAAGCCCTGTCCAACACAGGCAATGGGTGGAGTTATGAAATGACACCGGCAGAACTTGCCAAAAAGAATGAATTTTATTCTATCTATTGGACAGAGTACCGTTCTGTTAAGAACAGTGCAGGGGCAGAACTTTCAGAACTGCCAGATTATCTGGAGGAGAAGCCCTCTTTTGATAGGAAAGCATAAACAGGCAGTCATATTGGGATTTTATGGGCAAGAAATGAAGCCATGGGTGCATATCACCAATAAGGTGCAAATTATCTGATTTATTTCGTAGCCAGAATAACAACGTAATGTAAGGGGACAACATGAGAAAACAAATCGCATTTATTATGGCAACAGTATGTACTTTGTTGATAACGGGGTGTGGAGCTTCAAAAAATATGTCTGAATCACATTCATTGACATTGGGTGAACTGAAAGAATCGGAGGACAGAGAGTTAATTGGTAATCAAATTCCACAATGGGTATCTGATGCTGACTGGAATAAACCTTTATATGCGGTATCTTCATCAAATATAGGGCACTTCGATGCTTATGCACTGGAAAATTTTCCGGATTATTATGATGATGGCTGGACACAGAAGCAAAGCGATGCGATTTATTTGGGACAGGGGATAGAAATGTTCGCTCTTGATGATGCCGCACAGAATAACAGAATTATATATTATCCTGTTATTCTGAATGGGGTTATTGTTGGCGGGTATCAAGTATACGAACAATTAGAGAATCAGAAAATCAGTATGCAGGCTTCGCCGCTTTTGGCGAATGAATTAAACTTGATGATGGATTTGACAAGTGAAGAAACACCTTTGATATTAGGATGCAATAATAATAACACAATAGGAATTATTGGGGATACCTGTTATATTCTAGACATAGACCATATGTTTCATGAGGATGTTTCCTTAGATAAGATACCTGCTATTGAATTTAGTACCTGTGTCAATGCCATGGAGGTTTTATGTACAGAACGAACTGCAAATATAGAAATGAAGGAAAGAGATATAGATACTGATATGTTATCACCTTTGGATGGGGTAACGATGGAAGTAACGGAATGTTCCGATACCAGTGTAACTGTCAGGATTGTGAATGTTACAGATAAAGATATACAGTGTGGGGAGGACTTCTGTCTGGAAACGCAGGATGAAGAAACAGGTGAGTGGCGGGAACTGGATGAAGTAATTGACAATGCTGCTTTTAATGCGATTGCATATATGATCCAGAAAGATTCTCCCTATGAAACGGTTATTAACTTTGAATGGCTTTATGGAAGGCTGGACCCGGGCAGATATCGTATTGTAAAAACTGTTACAGATTTTAGAGGGACAGGGGACTATACAGATTATGTATTTACAGCAGAATTTAGTATTGAATAATATTAGTTGTGTTAAGAACAGTGTAGGGGCAGAAATTTCAGAAAGGATCAAGAGAACAAAATATTTTCAGCAAACATAGTTACAAAACCGCTTTTTCCTTTTGAGGTGCTTTTACTATGGAAAAAAGGTGTCTATATGCATACGAAAAAATTTTATGTTAGAGAAAATGATGGATTATTAGAGGACGATCAAGAAATTCTCCTGTCAGGTGCTTTAGCGTATGCAGAACAAGAAATGAACAGGTATATTGAATTGGCAATAAAGAGCTTGAAATCTATGAAATTTATACCAGAGGAAAAAGAAACGATATTGTTCGGGTTGATATGGTATCTGAAGCTGAGAAAATTTTAACCTTTTATCAGACTTATTTTGATGTAGCAGTCTGACATTTCCATAGGAAGGCCAGGTATCAGTGTAGTACAGATGAAAAACGGATGATTACGGAAGCCAGATAATCAGTATGTCCTAAAGATGCATTGTACATTATAAAAAAGCTGGACCGATTGTTAATATAGAGAACCAGGGAGTTGTAGGGATAAAGAATGAAGAAATTTCTGAATAATATAAGAAGTGCAGAAAATCCAATACCTCTTAATAAGCAAATTATAAACACGATATGTATATTGTTTATTGGAATTATTTTGGGAATTTTTTCAAAGCTTTTAGACACCATGCCGACAAATGAATTACCCTTTATCTTTGAATTTTTAGACATGAGAAATTTTTTGGGCCGTTTTGCCATATGGCTGCTGATTGCCTTGAGTATCTCTATTTATAGCAATTCGTCCATCAGAGCGTCAATCAATGTATTTGTATTTTTTGTGGGAATGGTTACAAGCTATTATTTGTATTCAAAATTTGTGGCAGGATTTTTTTCGAGAAGTTATGCAATGATCTGGGTTACTTTTACAGTTATTTCTCCCATATTGGCATTTATCTGTTGGTATGCAAGGGGAAAAAGCAAACTGGCGTTTATGCTATCAGCGACAATACTCGCCGTTTTGTTTAATACGACATTCGTTCATGTTGGCAGTTACTTTGAAATGCGTTCAATCTTAGAATTGATAACATTCCTTTTTGCAGTAGTGTTTTTGAAACGAAAGGCTATAAAGGATACAATGATTATGTTGGCATTAAGTGTTGGCATAGCGTTTGCTCTTGATTTTGTAGTACCATTTCATTTTGGATAAGTAACTTTCCGTTTGTCAGACAGTTGTTTAAAGAAAAATTGAAGTTTATAGGGGAAACGTAATGACTAATCCATGGGAAGAAATATCATTATCTGATTATGAAAATCATATGAAATTAGATTCAGTTATGCAATTACAGAACCTGAACCAAATGATGAAAGATCAGTTCAGTACTTATCCAGTAAGTTCTGTTATGGTTTTGGGGATTGCGGGTGGGAATGGCTTGGAACACATTGATAATAATAAATTTGAAAAAGTATATGGTGTTGATATTAACAGAGAATATCTGGCAGCGGTTACAAGAAGATATTCAGATATTTCAAATATATTGGAATGTATACAATTAAATCTCATTGAAGAAGCAGATAAGCTTCCAAAAGCAGAATTATTGATTGCCAATTTGTTAATTGAATATATCGGATATGATTGTTTCCAAAAAGCAGTCAAACAAGTGCAGCCCCAATATATCTCCTGTATTATTCAGATAAATATAAATGACAAATGGGTGTCCGATTCACCATATATTCATGTATTTGATGGTCTTGATGAAGTTCATCATCAAGTGGAGGAAGATTTATTGATTCAGACTTTGGACAATATTGGATATAAAAAAATTGCATAAATAGAAAGTTCGTTACCAAACGGAAAGAAGCTATTCCAAATAGATTTTGCAGGGATGTAATGGAGCAGGAAATTGAAAGGGATAAAACAAAAATTTACTGATCAGATAACAGCACCTGTGTCGCTTATACATGGGTGCTGTTTGCTATGATGCAGAACCGATGACTGGATATGCAGGGGAGATAGGAAAAAGTCGCAACTTTGACACATCTATTTGCTACAATAAATATATTGGAGGTTTTGGGATGAATGTTTTGATTGTAGAAGACGATGAGGCAATCGCCAATCTGTTATATATGGATCTGAGTGATGAAGGGTATCAGTGCGTATGTGCCTATGACGGAAAGACTGCGGCAGATTTGCTTGAAGAAAAGCAAGACTTTGATCTCATATTGTTGGATATCATGCTTCCGGAAATAGACGGTTATGAACTACTGGAATATATCAAACCCATGGATATCCCTGTTATCTTCCTGACAGCGAAAGGCTCGGTAGGTGACCGCATACACGGGTTGAAAATGGGGGCGGATGATTATATTGTGAAGCCTTTCCAGAGTGGGGAAGTGCTTGCCCGTATGGAAGCTGTGCTACGGCGGTATGGGAAAAAACGAAAAGAGCTTTCCTTTGCGGATGTCACAGTAAATCTGGAGTGCAGAAAGGTATTCCAGAATGGGAAAGAAGTGGAACTGACAGTAAAGGAATATGATCTGCTGGTGGAGCTGATGCAGAATAAGAATGTGGCACAGCACAGGGACAGGCTGTATGAGAAGGTGTGGAAAGAGCCTTTCCTGGGGGATACCAGGACGCTGGATACACACATCCAGAGGCTGAGGAAAAAGCTGGGATGGGAGGAGCATATAAAGACCATATTCAGGATAGGGTACCGTCTGGAGGACTGATTTTATGAAATTAGGCGCAAAGATCATAGTTTCCATTATGATATTTTTCAGTGTCATATTTCTTTTTGGCGGATATGTCCTGATCTCCTACTTTTATGAAGTTACCATGGAAAGGGAAGTTGAGGGAGCCATAGAGCAGTACCAGTATAATAAATTTGTGGTGCAGGCCAACCTGATCACCAGGGGGGAGAATTGGTTTGCCGGCGCAGCGGACGGACAGTATGACATCAGCAGCATGGCTTCGGATATGAATGGCACAGTGGCTTTTTTGGCAGCGGACGGCTCCGTACTGTTTTCCGGTTTTCCGTCTAAGACAGAGTTTTCCGGACTGTTTGCAGATGTAGAACAGGATATGGTAAACTACCGGTTTATGAAGATAAATAACAGGACATTCCTTTTGACCATGGGAATAGTTGTCCATGGAGAGACAAGCGTATATCTCATAACAGGAGTAGACGTGGAAAAAATCCAGGAGCAGCAGGCACAGATCATAAGGAAATTTGGAGTTGTATATGCGATGGCAGTGGGTATAGGTATCTTCCTGATTTTTGGCATTTCTTTTTTCATAACCAGACCGATCAAGCAGCTGACGGCGGCTACTAAAAAAATAGCAGGGGGGAATTACGGGGAACGTGTCACAGAGGGCGGCAGTGATGAGGTAAGCCAGCTTGCGAGGAACTTTAACCGTATGGCACAGGCTGTCGATGAAAAGGTACAGGAGCTTTCGGATAGTGCAAGGCAGAAAGAAGATTTCGTTGCGAATTTTGCACATGAGTTAAAGACACCCCTTACATCCATTATCGGCTATGCAGACCGGATATACAAAAAGGAGCTTTCCAGGGAGGAACAGAAGAAAGCGGCATTGTATATCTGGAATGAGGGGATGCGTTTGGAGGCCCTGTCGCTGAAGCTGATGGATTTGACCATATTGAACCATAAGGAGTTCTGTCTGCAGGAAGTAAAGACAGACATTTTGTTTCAGGAGCTTACAGCTGATGTGGAGTATCTTATGGATGCAAAAGGGACCTCGCTGGATTGCACTGTTGAGCCTGCTTATATCGAGGTGGAATATGACCTGTTCAAAACACTGTTCCTGAATCTTTTGGATAATGCCATAAAAGCAGGCGCAAAACATATTCAGGTAACAGGGGTTGTGGAAAAAATGGCAGAAGGAACTTATTTTACCATGCTGGTGAAAGATGATGGAAACGGCATACCGAAGCAGGAGATAAAGAGAATCACGGAAGCGTTTTACATGGTGGACAAGTCACGTTCCAGAAAGCAGCATGGTGCAGGAATCGGTCTTGCCTTATCGGATAAAATAGCTCAGATACATAGAAGCAGACTGGAATTTGAAAGTGACGGTAGGAACGGGACGAGTGTGAGGCTTTGCCTGAAATGCAGAGGAGATTAAATTTTGTTTAGTATGCGTATTCCAGGTATGCAAAGAGGTATAAACATGAATAAAAGCAAACTATATGCCGTGGTTGTATTTCTGCTGTCGTTTGGAGTCGTGATTGGCGGATGGTTTCTGACAGGAACGCTGCTTCGTCAGAAACAGGAAGAATTTCTTGACAGAACCGGGCGGATTGCCTTACAGCCAGCGGAAAACTCACTTTTTTCATCGAATCAGCCGGGGGACACGGAAGGGGATTTGGCGGATGACACCTTATTTGAAGGGCAGCTGCTATCCGAAGGGATGATGGCGGAAGTGCTGGCCGTCTGGGAAAGCGGAGGAAATGAACTGCCTCATGAACCACAAAAAGGACAGATGAATATGGAACAGGCGATTGAAACGGGGAAAGAGTGGATCGCAGACATGGCGGGATGCGGCATTGTCCCGGAGGAATTGGCAGAGTGTGACTTTGACAAAGTTACTGCAAGGCTGTGTGGTCTGGATGCTCAGGTTGATTTTGCCGACAGCCTGCTCAGTTACTGGCTGGTTCAGTTCACGGAAAACGATGTGGTGGTCAGCCTTACGGTTCATGCTTCAAGCGGAAAAGTGTGGAAGGCCGGTCTTTCAATGAAGGCAAGTGACAGATTATCAAATGAATACAGCCATGAAGAAATGCTGGAGATCGCATTTCCATTCATTAACAGAGGCAGCACGGAAACCGCAAATCTGATAGATAATACCACTTGTGAAATCATGCCAGGAGGGCTTGTCTACGCAGCGGTAAAAGAACGGCAGATTGCCGTAAATAATCAGGAGACGGTTATAATGATTGATTTTTGGCTGGGTACGGTATAAAGGATAGAGATAAGTTTGGCAGTTTTGACACATCTCAGACGAATGTACGAGACATCTCCCTGCTATGATTGTTTTACAAACATTTGCAAAGCAATCATGGCAAGGAGGTTTTTATTTTATGAGAAAAGAAAGAAGTCTGCTGGCGGTTCTGCTCATTGTGGTGTCTGTTTTGTGTGGATGCGCTAATGGAACTGTACCGGAAGACAATGGGGGACAAAGTAATGCTCCAATGCAGGAATCAAGCGGAGCATCAGGGACAGAGGAGCATCCAGAAACCGAAGTGAAAACACCGGATGTACAGGAAGCAGTACCGTATGTGCAGCCGGAAATGAAGGGGGAGATAACCATATCCTGCCTGTATGCGGAAGAATTTCTGAATACTGCTGCAGAGCAGTTTATGAAGCTGTATCCGGATGTAAAGGTGACCGTTAACAGTTATAAGGAATCCGCCAGCGAGAGCACCGTGGAAGATTACCGGACATACCTAAATACAAAGATTATGACGGGAAAGGCAGAAGACATTTTGTTTACCAGCTTCCTTCCCATTACAAAATACAGTGAAATGGGCGTGTTTGAAGATCTGAGCGGATATATCCAAAAAACACCGGAACTGAATGATGAAAATTATTTCATGAACGTACTGCAGGCAGCGAAAGAGGATAGTGGGGAAATTTATATCGTTCCTTATATGGCAAGATTTGACACCTTTGCGTTTTCGGCAGAGCTCTTACAAAGGCATGGCGGCAATGAAAGTGATTTACAGGGCATCCATTTTGGGAAAGCAATGGATCTGGCAAAACAGTTGGTGGATGAAATGGATAAAAACAATGTGTTCCTGATACAGATGAACGAGGTGTCCTACGCACATTATCTGATTAAAGATTCCATTGGACAGTTTATAGATGGAAGCACCAAAAAAGTGAGCCTGGATTCACCAGAATATATTGCACTTTTGGAGTCGGTGAGGGCTCTTTCTGAAAATGGTTATTTTGGTTCGGATGTTGACTTTTATAATATGGAATATTATTTTGCCGCAGAATGTGATTATGATGTGCAGGCCGCTTATTACAGCATGGATACGAAAAACGGAGCGAACCATTGCATGCCTCTTACAGATGCGGAAGGCAGAACGCTCATTAAATCAAATTCCTGTGTGGCCATAAACAGTGCATCGGCCAGTAAGGATCTGGCATGGGAATTTATCAGATACCTGCTGTCTGATGAAGTGCAGATATTTCCTTCCTTTCATGGCCCCACAGTGAGCCGGAAAGGACTGGAAGCAGTGGCAGAGCGTTACTATGCTTTTTACAAAGAAGGCAATGGCGGAGCCGGGTTTGGAAGCGAGGCGGAATACAAGGCAATACTGGAAAGCTGGATGGAACAGATCAATGGCTGTGACACTCTGGATGGGGCTATCATGGATTTAGTAGATGAGGAAAACAGTAAATATTTTTCGGGCCAGCAGACAGCGGAGGACACGGCCAAGAGGCTTAAACGGCAGCTGGAACAATATTTTAATGAATAAGGAGAAGAGTCAGTATGAAGAAAAAAATGGTGACCGGATTTATCGGTTTAAACATATGTATGTTGTTAATGGCTTGTGGTGATAAGGAGACTCCCAAAACATTGGAAGTAAGCCCGATTCAGCTTGAAACGCAGCAGGTACCGCCGGCTAATGAAAGCGAGGGGACACAGTCTGAAGGAAACAGCAGTGGCGAAAAGCCTGAAATGACACAATTGAACGAGGACATTCCAGAGGAAAACGACTCGGTATTAGATGAAAGGCCGAAAGGGGATGACAATTATAATGAGAACATCAGTGATGATAAGAAGCTGGATAATACTGCACTACCAGAGACGAAAGAAAACATTGACAATGTACAGGATAATCCGGCTGAGAAAGTGGAAGAAGGGACTCAGGACAATAGCGTCAATCCTGAATCGGAACAGTCTATGCCGACAGTTACATTGTCAGGAACAATCAAGTCTGTAGAAAGTGGGAGTTTTACCATATCCAGAGCGGACGTGAATGGTAACGTGATGGTCAGCACAGATGAGGCAGTCAATATTATATATACGGATAATACGGAATTTGTATTATGCACTTCCTCAGACGGAGGCATAACGGCGAACTATGCAGATGGAACGCTTGCAGATTTATGCAGTGGTAAAATTGCTAATATTATAGGGGCGTATGAAGGATCTGACTTTGTGGCACAGAGTGTCAAGATCAGTAGTTTTAACTGATTAGGAGTCTGTATATGAGAAGAAAAAACGAATGGAAACTAAATAAAATGCTGCCATGCATTATGCTGCTTATCAGTCTGGCAGGGTTTTGTTTCTTTTACCTGATTCCGTTTCTGCTGTCCTTTTTCTATTCTGTCGTGGATAATCCGGTGAACGGAAAGTTTTGCGGGCTGCAGAACTATAAGGCATTGTTCCAAAACATCTATTTCTTGAGAGGGCTGAAGAATACAGTATGGTTTATGGCAGTCAGCATTCCGTTGAATGTGGTTCTTTCCCTGTGTGTTGCTTTTGTTGTCAGGAAAATGAAGGCATATTCCAATTATTTCAGTCTGTTTTTTCTGATACCTCTGGCGATTCCCTCTGCCACATCCGCGTTTTTCTGGGAAAATTTCTTTGGGCTTCATGGAACGCTGAACAGATTTCTGTCAGTTTTCCATGTGAAGGGTATAGACTGGCTGGAGGGCAGTTATGGAATGATGGTAATGGTCATCATATTCATCTGGAAAAATATTGGATATAACATGGCGCTGTTCATAAGCGGATTAAGCAGCATCCCGGAAGAATATTATGAGTGCGCTGATGTGGAAGGGGCGGGGAGGTTCTGGAAGTTCAGAAATATCACTTATGTATACCTGGCGCCGACTACGTTTCTGGTGCTGATCATGACATTTGTGAATTCATTTAAGGTTTTTAAGGAGATTTATATTATTACAGGAGAGTACCCTCCGGACAGCCTGTATGTCCTGCAGCATTATATGAATAATATGTTCCTCTCCCTGAATTACTCAAAGCTGGTCAGTGCGACTTATATCCTTACGATAGTCATTGTATTGTTTGTGGTTTGCATATTCCGGGCAGAGAGGAAGTTTTCGGAGAATCTGCATTATTAGTGTGAGAAAGTTTTCTTCGTCTGGCACAGCAGAAAGGAAATAACATGAAAAAAATCGGGACAATGAAAAGAAAAATTTTATATGTATTATTTATTGTAATTGTAGTATTTTACATGATGCCGCTGGTCATCACTTTTACTAATTCTCTCATGGGAAGCAGAGAAGTAGAAAACAATTACTTTACAGGCAGCCTGGCAGCAGATGAATATGTTGATATGGATGTCGTGCCCAAAAAGGCAACGTTGTCACAATATGCCGCCCTGTTATTTGACAGCCCGGTGTATCTGCATATGCTCTGGAATTCTGTGAAGATTGTGGTGCCGATTGTACTTGGACAGATATTGGTGTCGGCTCCTGCAGCATATGCATTCACTGTTTTGAAGTTCCGGGGGAAGGAGGGCCTGTTCTTTCTGTACATTATCGTTATGCTTTTGCCGCTGCAGGTAACTTTGATGCCTAATTATATGGTAGCGGACTGGATGGGCATTACGGACAGCTACCTTGCCGTTATCCTGCCCGGTATCTTCAATCCGCTGGGGGTATTCCTTTTACGGCAGTTTATGAAAAGTATGCCGGATGCTTATATTGAGGCGGCAAAGGTGGATGGGGCAGGGCATGGAAAAATATTTTTATGGGTGGTGCTGCCAATGGTAAAGCATGGGATTGCGGCAGTGGCAATGCTTACCCTTTTAGACTACTGGAATCTGGTGGATCAGGCAGTCATATTCATACAGAACTCAGAAGCCCAGCCGTTATCCATTTTTCTTGCAAAGATTAACAGCGGCGAATTAGGAATTGCATTTGCCGGCTCTTGTTTCTATGCGCTGCCGGTACTTTTGGTGTTGCTTTATGGGCAGGAGTATCTAAAAAACGGAATTGCCATTACGGGGCTGAAAGGGTGATAAGAATTTTAAGGCATCACCGGAATCTTTGCGCCGTGGGAATATGATAGAAAGACGAAAGGAATGGAAAATGGATAAGGCAGAAAATGAAAAAAGAGCATATCAAAAGAAAAAAAGATTTAAGAAAATATTTGTAGTTTTAGCCGTTGTTTTATTGGCACTGACGTTTTTTTCAAAATCCTTTTATAACTACCGGCTTCCAGTGGTAACGGCAGCATTGCCCAGACAGGGCAGGCTTAGCTTTACGGTGGAAGGAACTTCGGAATTTACCTATGCGTACACAGAATCTATCTATGCAGACATCGATGGCAAGATAAGGGAGATACTGGTGGATGTGGGGGATGAGGTAAAGGCGGGCCAGACCCTGATGAGGGTTGAACGGAGCGGGACAGGGGAAATGTATGATGTCAGGTCGGATAAAGACGGGATTATCTCATGGATTGGCGTAAGCAAAGGGATATATGTGTCCTCCATGCAGAATACGGTTTTGTATGAGATTGCTGAAAAGTCGGAAGAATGGGTATGCAGCCTGATCATCAGCGAGGAACAGTTTGAACATATTAGCATGGAAAGTGTGCCGGTGCTGGAACTTGTGGATCAGAACGAATTGGTGGAGGGGGAAATCAGCTCCATCTTTGGCTATGACAGCCAGAATCTGCAAGGTTATAAAGTAAATATCACAGTGAGGAGTGCTGATGCATCTCTGGCAGGGGAGCGGGTGAAAATAGCCATCAGGGAAGACGGCGAGCTGTATGATACGCTTATTCCGGCAACGGCACTGTGCAAAGATGCAACAGGCTATTATGTCCTGGTGGTACAGGAGAATAACAGTGTACTGGGGGAAGGATACAAGGCCCACAGGATGTCCGTGGATTTACTGGGTTCAGATGAAGCCTACTGTGCAGTAAGGGGGCTGCCGACAGATGAGCTTGTCATCATAGCATCTACAAGTGAAATTGCGGATGGGAGCAACGTATTTTACGAGGGAGATGGCACACGATGAAAAGAATATTCGGAAGGAAATGGCTGGTGTTGCTTATTCTAGTGGGAGCAGCAGGAATCTGCCTGTTGTCCTGGCTGAAAATGCAGAGTGCGGTATGCGATGGGGTATATGCATTATCATCCCAACGTGATGACAGGATTTTTACGGAAACCGACATTGCCAATATTGAGAAGGAGGGTATTGACCTGACCTATACGCAGCAGGTTTACCCTGATGTGTCAAATGGTTTTCGCAGGGAGGAAATTCCTGTCTTCCTGACCAACGAAAACTACGCATTCTTTACAAATACCCACATGCAGGAAGGAGCCTTTTTTAACGGTATGCAGATAGACAGGAAGCTGGCGTTAATGGTGCTCAATGAGGCGGCGGCAATTCAACTATTTGGGAACCGGGAATGTGTGGGAGAAACAGTTTTTCTCAATGAGGTGCCCTATCAGATAATAGGAATCATGGCGGGGAGGGAAGAGGAAGAATCAGGAATATATATACCATATTCCACAAAGGATCTTTTGGGTATATCGAGTTTGGAAATCAGCCAGATATGGTGCAGGTTCCCTAACCTGGCTGATGCGGCATTAGTGATGAAGAAAGTGGGGTATCCCATAGAAACGCTTAAGCTCATGCAGATAGATCTGATAAAGGGTGTTTTTGAGCAGAGGTTCTTTTCTCTGCTGATAATAGCAGGGGGATATGCAGTATTTCTTGCCTGCAGGTCGGTATGGAAATGGAAGAAGTGCATTCCACGAATAAAGGCATTTAGGCAGGATGGGAATATGGACACGAAATGGATCAGCATCATTGTGTTACAGGTTCTGGGAACTTGCATAGGGATAGTTCTGTTATGGAAAGCTGTGGAAATTGCATGGTGTGTGCCGCCGAGCTATGAATTGCTGGGAGGCAGTTGGAGAGAAATATTTTATGGTATGATGGATTTTTATCTGCTTATTGGTGCAGGATTAGATAATATGCCGCTATTGCCACATTGGAATTTGGTTTCTATCCTTTCTGCAGCAGTGTATTTTTATTTCTTTTCGTTATGTATATTTGCCCGAAAGCCTGATAGGGAAATAAAGTGTTAGCACGATAGGTTTCGATTATTTTAGGGAGAAGCGGAAATGAGGAACAGCGGAAGAAACCAGGAGATGAAAAGGAGGCGGGTGGAATATAGGAAAAAAGGGCAGACAGGAAACCGGCTGCTTCTCCTTGCAACGATGGCCGCTATTGTTGTACTTGTGTTCCATATCAGAGACATAAAGGCAGAACTGGAAGAAATACGGACTGCTCTGAAGCGGATTGAAGTGCTGCAATATGGCAGAATCGAAACCTTAGTAAAAGCTGGCCCGCAAGAGGAGACGGATTATGTCAGCAGCATTGCTATAATGAACGTGGAAAAGCCGGTACAGCGTACCTTGGCAGAAACGATCCAAAGACTGGAGGAATTGGGAAAAGAGAATACGGGCATTGCGGCGATCTGCAGGAACAGTTCACAATATCCGGAGGCTATGCTGACAGCCCTGGCAAATAATCCGGAGATGGCGGATTTTGTGGCGGGCTATCTGGACAGTAACGAATACACGGCAGGAGGTCTGACAGAACTGGAAAAGGAGCAGGAATGTCCGCTGCTGCTTCAATGGGACCCACGATGGGGATATGAGCCTTATGGCGGGAACAGCTGTATCGGGCTTGCAGGATGCGGCCCCACCTGCCTGTCGATGATTTTGTATTACCTGACAAGGGATGAGACGCTCACACCTGACAGGATAGCTGCCTATTCCATGGAGAACGGCTACTATGTAAACGGAACAGGCACCGCATGGGGGCTGATGGAGGATTTTCCTGAAATGTATGGCATCAAAGCCGTAGAACCAAGAATGACAGAACGTGCCGTAAAAGCGGCGCTGGATAAAGGTAAGATACTGGTATGTGCCATGGGGCAGGGTGATTTTACAGTATCCGGCCATTTTATTGTCATTTATGGCTATGATGACGGCGGGTTTTGGGTAAATGACCCGAACTGTGTGGCAAGGAGCAGGAGGGAGTGGACTTTTGAGGAAATAGAAGATCAGATTAAGAAAATTTGGGCTTATGAAAAGTAAAGGAGGACAGTTATGAGCAGAAATGAAAAAAGAAGAATGGGTATCTATGTGGTGACAGGGATTGCCCTGGTTGCGGTGGTGGCAGTCCTGTCGGTGGCTGTGCTTAAGAAAAGAGATTCTAAAAATGCCCAGGCCCAGGCAGCAAATCCGTCTTATATGGATGAAAACGGAGGGGAGTATATTGCTGCGTTCCTGAAAGACATGACAGATAGTACCATAACAGTAGACATAGCCGAGTTCATTACGGATGATAACACGGAGCGGATAAAGGAGCTGAAACTTTCGGAAGAGGACATGCCGGACGGCTATTATATATACAATCCGGATGAGGAAACTGTTACAGGGAAGCTGGACGGGCAGACCATATATACTTTTATTGATTGGAATGGCAATTTTACTGGTTCTGATTACCCGGAGGAGTACACCACAACGGATGCGGCGGAGTTTCAGAAGTATATTGGAACATATGAAGATTCGCAGCCAGGGATGCCGCTTTTCTTCCAGATAGAGGATGGAACAGTAAAGATTATTCTGGAGAAGCAGATTGCATAAGGGCAGGATTGTCCCAGAAAGATATAGGCTTGCAGGTCTATAAACCGTAAGACAATTTATACCTGTATTTCGGGGAGAAAATCTGTAAGTTGGGAAAAACCAGAGATTTTTACGGTTTTCCATATATAATAAAAAGGCAACATGTTGTTATGGCAATTTGGGGTATTGGACACAGAAATGCCCCATGAAAAGAAAGGGGAGTTTTACAGAAGGGCCGTACTATGGCCTGGTGAGAAGAAGTCACACAGGAGGAAGGAAGATATCTTCCTGTTTAGTTTAAGGGGAATCTGCCCCGGAAATGGGGTGCAAGCAAGTATCTGTATTTTCAGCTGAAACTTATATCATTACTTAAGAACAGGCATGGAAACAGCCTTCCCATGCGGCATTACAGAAAAAGCCAGCGGAACAGACATAAATCTGGACGGCTGGCTTTTTTGCTTTTATCTGACATACTACGTTTGTTCGTCACGGATACTTTCGGACTGTTCTTTTAGCACGGCATTCTGATCAGCACCTGTAAGTACAGCTGCAGCAGCCACGAGAGCGGACAGGCTCTTTTCGTCGCACAACGGGAGCAGCCGGCAGCGTCTGGTATGTAGAGCCGGTTCTGTCGGCTCCATCCTGGAAGATACAGTCGTCCGCGGAAATGCCGAGCGTCCTGCAGATATGGTAAAACCCCTCAATGCTTGGGGAGCAGCGGCCACGTTCCAGGTCCTTCTGGAAGGACACGGAATGGTCAAGCAGCTCCGCACACTCAGCCTGTGTGAGCTTCCGTTTTTGCCTTGCTTTTTTTAGGGCAGCGCTGAACACACGGGCATCACTGATTGATAAAGACATGCGAATCACCTCCTAATAGTAGTGTATTGCCATACCTTGTAAAAGTAAAAATGGTATAAACACCCTAAAAGATAGCGTAATAAACTACTAAGCACCCGGACATCTGGTGAACAAAAAAAACATGGTTCATCAGGGTTTTGTTTGGGTGCCTTTTTGCGGCCATGGGAGAGGTGCATGGTCCGCAGTGGGGAATGATCGTAAGCCGGCCAGCGGCAGGGGAATTTCGTTAAAAAAATCATAAGCTTCCGTGGAGCGTCCTGTGCCCTGAATGGTAGTCTGGTACGCTACTTTTTAGAGGGAGGCATGAACTTATGGGAAAAGGGTGTCTATCCGTGCTGTCGGGCGGATAAATGCCCTTTCCCTTTTGCGTCCAGAGCCTGCATAAGCCATCCTGCAAGAGGGCCTCCGGTCCCACGGTTCACAGGGAAACGTGGAAAAAGACTGGAGGCGAAAAGGATGAAAGAAAAACATAACGATTCCGTGCAGAACCGCTTCACGGCATACCTGATGGCGGCTGTGGGGAACACGCGCAAGAAATACTGGGAGCGGAAATGCCGGCTGCAGGGCAGGGAGGCTGCCAGGGAGGATCTTCTGGAACGCAACTATACGGACTTTGAGGAGCAGTACCGCGCTTACATAGGGGAGCATACGGATTTTATCTTCCGGGACTGGCAGAGGTACGGCGAGCTGCTGGACCTTCTGGAGAGCGACCGGCTGGCAAAGGCCATAAGCAGGCTGAAAGACAGGGACAGGGAGATTCTGTTCGCCAGGGTGTACGGGGAGCTTACCTTTGCGGAACTGGGAGAGCGGTTCAGGATGGAGCCGAAACAGGCGGAGATGGCATATTACTATGTGCTCAGGAAACTCAGGAAGGAGATGAATGGGAATGACAGATTTTGAAAAGCTGCTGGAGCGTGCGAAGGCGGGGGATAAGGAGGCGCAGGAGGCAATCTTCCGGATGTACCGCCCGCTCCTTATCAAGAACGCCATGGAGCAGAATGTATTCGAGGAGGACCTGTACCAGGAATTCTCGGCAACCCTGTTAAGCTGCATCCGGACGTTCAGGATTTAGATGGCACTGGCCTTATGGCACAGTTTCAGGGTTTAAGTGATTGTGCAGGGGATGTGTTGCGTTTCGGGCATCCCCTGCGTATAAAATGATGTGTCGCAAAAGGTATTGGGCACAACCACGACATCGCAAAACCCAAAAAGGGCTTTTTGCGACAGAAAAACAGGGGTGTATGCATGCTGGAGTGGACGTCTCCAAAGGTATACCTTTTGCGATACGGATTTTTACGGAAGGAGGGCTGTCATGGCAGCAAAGAAGTTCGGATATGTGCGCGTATCCACCCGTGAGCAGAACCCGGAGCGGCAGATCCACATCCTGCGGGACGAGGAGGGCATCGACGAGCGCGATATCTATGTGGAGAAAGAATCCGGGAGGAAGTTTGAACGCCCGGTGTACCGTTCCCTGGTGGACAACATCCTGCGTCAGGGCGATCTGCTGGTGGTGACGGAGCTGAAGCGGTTCGGGAGGAACTATGGGGAGATATACAAGGAGTGGTTCCACATTACAAAGGAAATCGGCACTAATATTAAGGTGACTTCCATGCCCATACTGGATACCACGCAGTCGAAGGAGCTGGTGGGGCAGCTGATCACGGACGTTGTGCTGGCGGTATTCGCATATGTGGCTGATGAGGACTGGACGGAGCGCCATGAGCTGCAGCGGCAGGGAATAGAGGTGGCCAAAGCAGGCGGGAAGCATCTGGGCAGGCCGAGGGTGGAATACCCGGAGAACTGGGAGGACTGCTATGGGAGATGGAAAGGCGGCGTGATCTCGGCAAAGGAGGCTATGATGCTGACCGGGCTGAAGAAGGACAGCTTCTACCGGCTGGTGAAAAAATATGAGGCAGAATTTAAGAATACACAGGAGGAAATGGTATGAACGGAGACAAAGTGGTGGAAAGGAACAAAATCTTGCAGGTCATGGAAAAGTACCGGGATTATTTTAAGGAGTGGAATGCGGATGTGGCGTTTGGCACCAATAAGAGTAATTTTTTTTATGTGTTGGCACCAAGAAATGAATTTGAAACTTTCCTGTTTTTCCAGACAGCGGACCAGCTCGAAAGGATCATACTGGGCACGATTGCGGAAAATGTCGAGATTATCATGGAGGCTGGTATAGAAGAAATCTCCATAGGGTTTTCGGCTGATAAAATGGATGGCGAGTATGGAAAGAGCATAGAACATTATCTGCCGGGTCTTGTGCATAAGCTGGATGTGATCTGCAAAACCGGGGAAGAATGGCAGAATATGATGAGGGTAACATTTAACTCTTTGAAAAATGTCTGCGCGGAAATAGCGGAAAAAGAACAGAAAAATGTGTAAAAAGTTTCAAGGAAACAGGGGGAATGGAACTCCTTATTATATGAGAATAAATTTTAGAGGAGGACTGTTTATGAAACAGGGTACATTATTTTATGATAAGCAAAGCGGCAGGTACAATTTCCATTACACTGACGGGGACGGTGACAGGCGCGATTATGGCGGCATCCACTGCGGGGAGGTCTTTGAGTTCAGGCTGAATGATGTCTGGGTTCCCGCCCGTGTGGAGATGGGCATGGATGACAAATGGTATCTGGTGGGATTACCGGGGCTTACGCTGGACTGGCTGGAGGTGAGACAGGAATAGCAGACAGTATTAAAAAATGAAAAATATCCTATATGGTTGTGAAACAGGGATTGACCTTATGAAGTTTCACTGATATAATGGGTTTCACCAATAGAATGAAAGTGGTGATTAAAGTGAAACCTGATGACAGAAAAGGGATGGAATGTGTAGAAAACAAATTTCTTAAGCTCCCCAATATCCAGAAATATGAAGTGGACCGGAGAACGGAAGATGGATTCATTGCATCTGTTGAAATGGATGATGGCTTTGTGTTCAAAATATATGCCTATTCCTTACAGCAGGTATTCCCTTCAACTGTCATGCAGCTGATTGGAACAAAGAACGATAATACAGGAGTCCGCATTTTGATTTCACCGTATATATCGGACAGGACAGCGCAGATATGTGAAGAGAATGGAATGGGGTATTTTGATTATGCCGGAAACTGCTGGTTTGTGGGACATTCCATTTATCTGTCTGAGCGGGGCAATAAGAACCCCCAGCCAAAGCAGCGCAGTGCCGTTTCCATATTTGAGAGGTCATCAGTGGTTTCCTCCCTGATCCTGCGGGAGCTCTTTGCAGATATAAATAAGGTGTGGAAGTTAAAGCACCTGTCGGAAAAGGTTGGCTGCAGCATCGGCCAGGTCTCCAAAGTAATGGGGTTCCTGATGAAGAATGCCTGGGCAGTCAGGACGGCGGAGGGCTATGCTGTTTCAGAGCCTGGCCTGGTTATAAGGGAATGGGGCAGGGTCTATGGCAGGAAAGATGCAGTTTCATATCCCTGCTACAGCCTGGATAACATTTCCGTCCTGGAAGGGAAGCTGCGGGAATTGAAACAAGATACGGGGATAGAGAGCTATCTTACAGGCTTTTCCGGCGGTGTCCGGTATGCGCCGGTGGTCCGGTATAATAAAGTCCATGTATATATGGCACCGGAGGATATACGGGAAGCAGTCCGCTATCTGGGGATAAAAGAGGTGGAAAGCGGTGCCAATATGGTCATTTACCCTTTGGAGAATGATTCTTATATAAAAGACTGCCGGATCATCACAGGGGATATGGTGGTGTCGCCATTGCAGGTCTGCCTGGACAGCCTGCAGCTAAAGGGACGGGGAGAGGAACTGGCCGAAGCTGTCCTGCAAAAGGAGATTATCAGATGATAAAGGATGAAGATTTGAAGAGCAGCATTGATTATTCCGAGGGACAGAAAGAAGCGGCCCACAGGATACTGGTGGAGCTGGTCAATATTTTTAAGGAATACGAGGATGACATCCGTATTGTGGGCGGCTGGGTCCCTGACCTGATGTTTCCGGGAGAAGGGCATATTGGCAGCGTGGATGTCGATGTCCTGATCAACCATCTGACACTGCATGACGAAGGGTATCAGAATATGGCAAGGATTCTACAGGGCAGCGGATACAGGGAGCATCCGGATAAATATTTCTCATTTGTGAAAACAGTAGAGATAGAGGGGGTTCCATATGATGTGGATGTTGACATCCTTGCAGGAATGTACGGCGGGACCCAGCCAAAGAAAAGAAGCCAGCATGTGCAGGGCATCAGGGCATTGAAAGCTACAGGAGGGAACTTTGCATTTGACTTTCCGCCGCAGAAGATCCATCTGGAGGCGAAACGCCCGGATGGAGCATGTGATGTGGCAAACGTCAGCGTGGTTGCGGTGGTTCCCTATCTGATCATGAAAGCGGCGGCAATGGGGAGGGGAAAAGCCAAAGATGCCTATGATATCTATTTCCTGTTAAAGCATTACAGAGGCGGCGTAAAGGAACTGGCAAAGGAGTTCCAGCCAGCTGGAAACAGAAGGCTGGTACAGGAGATGAAGGAAAAACTGTCAGGGAAATTCGCGTCTGCAGACCATGCAGGTCCGAAAGACGTAGCTGATTTCCTTGGACTGGATGATGACGAGGATGTTGAGCTGATAAAAAGAGATGCGTATGAGCAGGTTCAGGCATTGCTGAATCTGGTTTAGGAGCAGGACGATTATATTACCAGTATAATGACAAAACGGAAAATTGGTGTTATAGTGGTTACAGTTAGAAAACGAAGCGGACCGGATGAGTCCAGAAAGGAAAAGATCATGGCAACAGTTAATTTCGCCGCGAATGGCTTCGCAACAACTCCAGTTGTTTATTATCTGCATAGCGAACATTATGAGGCACTGTTCAGTAAAGAAAAAGAACAGAGTCTGGTTAAGATGCGCTCATGCAAGATAAGGAAAAGGCGAAAAACTGTGTGATGTCCGAAGGCAGGTCTTCTGGAAGGCTGCCGGGAATAGAACATAGATTTCAAGTACCGCTTATCTTAAATGAGGTAGGCGGTATTTTTTATGTTCCATTAGCTCAGATGGGAGGAGCACAAGGGATAAAGGACATCCCTGACTTTTAATCGAGGAGTCATGGGTTCAAGTCCCATATGGAGCATTGCCGCCTGGATATTGATTTCAAATAGCAGGAGGTGAGGATCATGGTGAATCTGCCGGTTATAGATATGGTAAGGACAGGGCAGAACATAGCAAGGCTGCGGAAGCAGGCAGGGCTATCGGTAAGGGATCTGCAGGATGTTTTCGGCTTTGCCACGCCGCAGGCCATATACAAGTGGCAGCAGGGTGTTGCCCTGCCGACCATAGACAATTTGGTGGTGCTTGCAGCGGTTCTGCAGGTACGCCTGGATGATATTCTGGTTACGGATACAGCGGCGCAGGTGCAGATAAGCGCATGAATGGAAGATAAGAAAGAGAAACAATAAGATAACAGCAGGCTGGAAAATGCCTGCAGCAAGGTCCCCTGGTCTAAAGGTCAGGACACCGGCCTTTCAAGCCGGAGGTATTGGGTTCAAGTCCCATGGGGATCATTATATGGCTCCTTGGTCTAAAGGTTACGACGCCGGCCTCTCAAGCCGGAAATGTCGGGTTCGAGTCCCGCAGGAGCTACTGTGGCCATAGGACAGTGGCAGTAAAGCGAACGCAGTTCGCTTTGCAGATATGTGGCTCTGCTCACGGGGGTTCGATTCCCCCTGGTCACATTATGGATGGGTATGCCTAGCGGCGAGGGCAGCGGACTGTAAATCCGTCACACAGAAACACCGCAGGTTCGAGTCCTGCCCTATCCACTTTCCGTTTGCGTGTCCGAGTGGTTTATGGTGCCACCCTGCTAAGGTGGTGTGCGGCAACGCACCGAAGGTTCAAATCCTTCCGCAAACGCTTCAGAGCCGGGATGAAACGCCCGGCTTTGTCAGTCTATATCCTCCGGCACCATGTCTGTGCGGAATCCTTTGAAGACAGCCTGACGCAGAGAGTTTTTTGTGTTTGGCATGTATTCCACAGTGCATACTCTGTCCGGATAAACCCAAATGGCAGATTCATTGCCTGCACCTACAGGAATGGCTGTGAACGGCGTGATGCCACTTTCCCTTAGCTGGCTGACGGTTTCTTTAGTGACGCCCAGTGTTACATGACCTTTATAAAGATAGGTGCCGTCATGGTATTTTCCAAGGATGATGCTGAAGGTTCTGCTGTTTTTCCGGATATAGCCGCATACAACAAATTCCTCATCTGCCATCCGTTTGAATTTGATCCAGTCTTTTGTGCGCCTGCCGGGATAATACAGGCTGGCGGCTCTTTTGGCAACTACACCTTCCAGTTCCTTCTCATCGGCGGCGCGGAACAATCCGATGCCATCCGTGGGGATATAGCGTGAGATGGCGATAAGGCGGTTCTCGCGGACGGATGACTGCAGGACTTCCTTTCGCTCAAGGAGTGGATGGTCCATGATGCTGCGGCTGCCTTCATAAAGGCAGTCATAAGCAACAAAGGAGGCAGGATGCCTTGCGGCTGCCAGTTCAATCTTGAAGCGGTCTGTCAGCAGGGTGCGCCGCTGAAGTTCAAAAAAGTCAGGGACGCCATCCCGAAGCACCACCAGTTCACCTCAAGCACTGTCCGCTCCGACACGTTACGGTGGAGTTCCTTCAGTTCAGGGAATTTGGGGAGAAGTTCCATGTTCCTCTTATTCCGCAGGCAGGTGCCGTTTTGGTCAAAATAGCCGATGCAGCGGCAGCCGTCCAGCTTCAGTTCATAGATCCATTTATCGTCCTTGAATGGTTCCTGCATCTGAGAGATCAGCATAGGGCTTACTCTCTTTTCCTCGAACAGATCCATTATGCGGTTCCCATCTTTTTCCGCCCGTTCCCTTTGGACATCTCCAGGCTTTTCTGCAGGGCTTCCATCAGGTCGATCACATTGCCCGGTTCACTGGTATCGGCGGTGACAATTTCTTTCCCCTGGATCTTTTTCATAATAAATGGAATTGATCTCTGCTATTTTGGCGAACTGCAGGATGTGGATGGTCTTATCCTTCTTTGTCTTGATCTTCTCCAGGTCATCATCCGTCATCACCACATATTTATCTTTCTCATATTCGTACCCCTTGATGATGTCATCCGGGCCGACTTCCTTGTTGCAGTGGCTGCAGTATTTCTTATATTTAATGCGTGCCTTGCTCTCCTTATCAAGCTGGTTAAAGTGGATGTCATTGTCTACGGTGGTCTTATACAGGCCCACGGGGATCAAGACAAGCCCCATGGAGATGGAGCCTTTGTGCGCAACAGCCATAGTAATCCCTTCTTTCTTTTTAGGATTAGTGTCTGTAATTTGGGAATTATCATACAGGAGCTGTTAAAAAAAGACCGGCTGCTGCCGGTCCAATCTCTTTTATTCTCTGTCTATAAACTTTTCAGTGGCAACAGTCCATTTAATATATTCACTTTCTAAGGTGTGTTAGGTGTGAGAGTTTAATCTTGACTTTTGAGACCATTTAGTGTAGTCTGCGATAGAGACTACTGCGAGTAGTCTGTGAAAGGAGAACGAAACACATGGCAGAAATACAATTGGGTGTTATTGAGGCACGATATGCAGATATGATTTGGGCGCATGAGCCGGTTACTTCGTCTGAATTGGTAAAGATGACAGCGGTAGAATTTAACTGGAAAAGAACTACGGCACATAATGTATTGCGGAGACTAATAGACAAAGGATTGTTCCGTAATGAAAATGGAGTGGTAACGGCTGTGATTTCCAGGGATGAATTTTATTCCATGCAGAGCAGACGATATGTGGAAGATACTTTTACGGGCTCGCTTCCAGCATTTATTGCGGCATTTATGCAGGGTTCCAAGATTACAGCGGATGAAGCGGAAGAAATCCGCAGGATAATTGACAGGACGGAGGAATAAAGGGTATGGGCGATATTTTCTTGAAGTTATTAAATATGAGCATTACTGCCGGATGGTTAATATTGGCTGTTTTATGTATCAGGCTGTTATTTAGAAAAATTCCCAAATGGGTGAATTGTCTGTTGTGGGGAGTAGTAGCAATTCGGCTGATTTGTCCGTTTTCCATTGAAAGCCAGTTCAGTATATTGCCAAGTACAGAACCTATAAAATCCAGCACAGTTGTGGAAGGGGAAGTGCAAAATTATATACCGTCCATAGACAGCCGGCTGACGATTGTGGAAAATACGATAAACCCAATGCTGACAGAAACCTTTGCGTATAATGAATCAGATAGTGCGGCTCCCTTGCAGATAGTTACATATGCTGCCGGTCTTGTTTGGTGCTGCGGCATGGTTCTGTTAATAATTTGTGCAATGGGTAGTGCTGTAAAGCTGCATAAACTTGTAAAAGAAGCGGTATGCGTCAGGGATAATATTTACATTTGTGATGTCGTAAAATCCCCCTTTATTTTGGGGATTTTCAGACCAAGGGTTTATCTTTCTTCTGCACTGCGCGAGAGAGAGATGGACTATATCCTTGCACATGAATCTGCACATCTTAAAAGGAAAGACCACTGGTGGAAAGCGTTGGGGTATTTATTGTTATGTATCCATTGGTTTAATCCTCTTTGCTGGATGGCATATTCCCTGCTCTGCAAGGACATTGAACTGGCATGTGATGAAAAAGCGGCCAAAGATATGACATTCCATGAGAAAAAAGAGTATTCTAAAGTGTTGTTATCCTGTGCAAGACAGAGGAGCCTGATCATGGTGTGTCCGCTGGCTTTTGGGGAAGTGGGAGTAAAGGAAAGAGTGAAATCCGTATTGAATTACAAAAAACCGACATTATGGATCATGATAGCAACGGTAGCAGTATTAGTAATATTGGCGGTATGCTTTTTGACGAATCCCACAAGAGAGTATCAGATCAGAATTACAATACCTGCAGGAAGTACAGAAGCTTTTTGTTATTCAGATGAAGAAATCAGCCCTAAAGGTAATACGCTTACATTTTATGCCGGCGAAGGACTTGGGGATACGGAAATTGCATTGCTGCCTGTAGAGGTCAGGGAAGAAAACGCTTATGACGAACCCGCCTATATTACACCGGGAATGCCTGTGAAAATGGATGTAGAAAAAGGCGCATGGTTTAAAATAGGCGTAAATGTGCAGAATACGACAGATGAAAGTATGGACGTGTATGTATCTGTAAAAAATGTGGAAGTAAGGATTGCTTCTGTAAAGGAAGCTGGAGATAGCAGCCTATCCACAGAACAGACGCCAGGTGAGGAAAATGCTGCACAGCAGGAAACTGATGCTGATATGCAGGTATCTGATATTTTAAACGGAAGCAGTCCCGTTACTATATCAAGGGAAGATGCGCTAATCTTTCGTGCCTTTCTTGAATCCGGAGAATGGGATGATGGTATTTCGCGCTGTGCCAATAATTATGAACTTATATTTGATGGAAATACGGTAAGATACCATTCCGATTGTGGAACCTTTAATGATTCTGCTTACAACAGACATATCACGCTTAGTGAAGAAGATAAAGTGGAAGTGAATACTATTCTTGAGAAATATATTTCTTTACAGGCAGGGGAAATGCCAGTAAAAAATGATACTATACAGAATATCATGCTTTATGAACAGCCGGAAGCTGACAAGGTTTGCATAAAAGTACAGCCTTCCATGATAAGAGAGAATGCTTATTATTATATTCCTACAGATAAAGACCAGGAATGGCTGTCAGCACAAGTAGAGGCGCTGGATTTGGAAGGACAGCCGTTTGACAGACGTTGGGAAGGCCATAAAGAAAGGGGCTGGCAGATAATCTATAATGATATGGAAATCCGAGTGTTTGAAGGAGGGTATTTATACTATACTTATGATGACGAAAAGGGAATGATGGAGTGCTTCATAGAAGCGCCTAAGTTATGTGATTATATACAGATTATGTTGACAGAAAAAATAGGTTATCAAAATTATGATGTTTCTGACATAAAAGATATTGTATCCGCTAAGTTAGATGTTAAGTCTGCTTTTACTAGCGGGCAATTTTATAGTCAGACCATAACAGACGCAGAGACACTGCAAAAGTTTGAAGAGTGGTTCAGTAATGCAGAATATATGTATGGCGGAACAGAGTGCGGAACACAATATGCCTGTTTGGAATTGACGTTGGCAAATGGGGATGTAATGAAACTGTCGATGGCTACAGACAGTTGCCCGAATTTCCATATAGATGGAGTTGCTTATGATTATCGTCCGGTGTCAGATTGGAATAATAGTGAGTTTTACGTTACTGTTCAGAGGTCAGCTTGTGATAAACAAACCGATGGTGTAGACTAATCTTAGTCGAAACCATCGGTTTTCTTTATCCAAATATCTCGGATACTCTGTTATATAAATTTGATTCTTCGTTTTGGCGTATCTGAATAAGCATGCTCATGCATTCACAGAGATACTCGATGGACTCGAATCCCCTGAATGACACAGCCTGCTGCTGCTTGCGCTTATATCCTCTAAGCAGACGCTCCGCTTCATTGTTTGTAGCCGGAACTCTGTGATCATGCAGGAACAGAAGATGGTTGGACATGTATTCTTCCATCCGCAGATACAGGTTGTATCCGTCCTTATAATACTCACTTGCCGGAATGTATTCGTATTCCTCTTTCGCTTTTTGCAGTATTGCCCGGTAGCGTTCTTCATACCCCCTGACCTTTTCGGTGTCAGGGGGCGCCTCTTCCGGCAGGCCGTTCCGGTAGTGGATCATTTCCTGTACCAGGGCACGCATTTCCTTGTTCCAGGCCCGGTCAGCTTCATTATCTATGCTGTCCTTCAGATAGCGGAGGACATGCGCAAGACACTCCTGGTGTTGTGCACCATAGTTATAAAAGGTTTTCTCATGATCGTGAACCAGGGTTCCCTGGTAATCTTCGACCGGGGTGCCTTTTACTCCTTCGTGCCCTTTTTTCCTGCGTGCAAAATACATCGCTTTTCCATCCGGGGCAGCGCACACAAATACATAAGCATTTTTTCCGTTTTCCTTTGCGTTGGTACAATCCGTATGAAGGACGGGGCTAAGCAGCAGATCGGCAAACGTCGCTTTTCGTTCCTGTTCCGTTTTTTTGGCAAATTCCCTGCCAAGCTTATTAACCATGCCCTTGGATATGCTGAGCCTGCCATCAGTCAAATCGGAAAGGAATTTCCTGCTTTTGTCGATGGAAGTGCAGCAGTCGTTATTCAACAGAAACAGGAAGGCCTTGACGCTTCCACCATAATTCACCTCGTCCACAACGCCGGGAGGAAACTCCGCATGGATCCGCTCGCCGGTTTTGGAATTATAATACACATCTGCGTGGTATTCCGTGACCTCCAGTATCGTACGTATGTTGACCAGCTGTTTCACGATCGTTTTTGAAGTCTTTTTGAAATCCGGATCTTCCAGCACTTCCCGGGGCGGCGGCAGCAGAACCGGATCCGTGGCAGGGATCTGCTTTTTCCTGCCGTGTCCCGGATGTCCCGGCTGGGCGCCCGGCTTACGGCCGCTTTTTTCCCGGCCGTTGGAGACCTTCTTGCGGCGGAGCGTTTTGGAAGAAGGGATGGAGGAATTTTCATAATCCCGGTTGATTTGCGCCCTCAGCTTCAAGTTCCTGCCCTTTTCCTCTTCCAGCGCCATTTCCAGCCCATAGATCTTATGGCGCTGCCGGGTTACCTTGTCCAGTGCGGCGTCTCTCTGTCTTTCTGCCTTTATGGAACGCCTTTCCATTCGTTCCAATTCTTTTCGCAAGGCCGACAGCTTTCGCTCGCATTCCTTTTGAAGTTCTTCAAATATCTCAAACCATTGATTGCGGACGGAAACGGTTTCACTGCGGGCACGTGAAAGCTCGTCCTTCAATTCCCGGATTTCCCGTTCCAAAGAACGTAATTCTTTCAGGTATTCCTCCTGCATGCGGACATATATTTCACCGGATTTGAAAGCGCATATCTGTGCGTTGGCCGCTTTCAGCCTGTATTCAAGAGTGGTGGTGTATTCAAAGGAAGCGTTCATGTGGTCAGCCCTTCTTTAAGGAGTCAAGAATTCTGTTCATCAGCGCCGATAATTCACCGTTGTGTTCCTGTTGGGCCTTAATGATGCGTTCCTGCTGCCTGATGATTTCATTTTTTGCCTGGACTTCCTCTTCGAGACAGGCAACAGCCTTGTTAAGCAGGACGATTTCATCTTCCATATTTTTCATTCTCTCAACCCTCCGTTTTCATAAGGTAATTATACTATAGATGCCCTCAAAATGCGAATTTCCGTATTTGAGGGCATGGTCAATTTGACGGTGGATAATTTAAAAAAAACGAGTAAATATCAGGTGAAAAAGAGGGCAAGGAAGCATGCCTGGGACGAAACGGAAGACAGAAATGTGGATAACTTTCTGATAAATAAAGCGGACAGAAAAACTATAAACATCATTTTTCTGTCCGCTTTATTTATCCACATATAAAAAATTTAAATTTCGTCACTTTTCACAATCGTCAAATGTAGGGAGTGAACAGTAACACTACTCGGCCTTTGACGGTCTGGATAGTCGGAACGGGGATTGTTTTCAGCGGGGAGATGTGCTATACTTATAGCCGACAAAAGTACGAACAGTGAAATAATTTTCGTAGTTTCCGGTTTTATAGGAGGTATAAACGTGTCTTCGCATTTTTGGATAGCTATGCCGATAGATGACTTTTTTTGTTGTGCCAATCAACTAATGAAAAAATATAATGTTTCGGCTTATGTGGAACTAATTGGTGATGAACTTGGAAATAGGAACGTATATGTTTTTCAGGAAAATACACCAGACACATTTATTAAATATTTTTTTGAACCAACTTATCACTCGTTCTACTTTTCTTGCTATCCGTTCGGGGATATAAAAAACCCCGTTAAATTCGGGACATTCTACTCGCCTGAAATAGCACCCTTTACGATAGAGGGTAATGGTGGATATGAGACAGACAAAACGCGCGAACAAATATATTTAAGGCAACTTTGGAAACAACCCGATAAGAACATCCAAAGGTTCTATCTGGCCTTGCAACGAAAACTGAAAACTCTACCGGGTATGCAAAATGGCTATGTCATGGGAAAGCATGAATATAAAAATCTCTATTATTTGCCATCATCAAAAAAAATTATTCCTAACAATCCACATAATAGAGATGTTAAAGGTACATGGGAAGAATATTATCTCAATTATCTGAGTGATACCTAAATAGAAAAATCGTTAACTTTTTCCGCCGCCCTGTCTGTTACCGCTCCACATCCTGCGCTTGATATCCTCACCGTTTCCACGGCTGTGCCTCCGGTCTATGACAGAGGGCTTTCATGTTCCGGTTCTTGCCCTATCCGCATCCGTTTCCGCTCCTCTTTCGCTTTCCTTACTGCCGCCCGTTTTTCTGCTTCTTCCTTTGCCTGTATTTCCGCCCTCATCTCCCTTTCCACTTAACCAAAATTCCTCCATAGCTGCATTAAATTTATTCGGCGTGTCCATATTCACACAGTGTCCAGCTCCCTCGAAAATAATCACACCACATTCCGGTTCATTTTTCTTCCACATTTCTACGGCGGATAGTTCCATTGGAATATCGTACTTTCCGCAGCCAATAAGCAAAGGGTATTTCCTCGGTTCTGTCTGCCGAACATTTATCATACTGCTTAAAGAAGATAAATACATAAATGACTTCTTAGAAAATTGAATATTCATCTCGTAAAAATCCTTTTGAGCCTGTAAAGTATAAGCAGATATTTTTTTATTCGACTTTGCAAACCATTTAATTGAAAATATAGCTTTAAGCATCATAAGTATCTGTGATGCGCTATTTTCCTTCTGCATTTTGACATCGAAATTGTTTATATCATAACCGCCGAAACAAGCAAGTGATTGTACGGCTTCTGGATACTGGTTTGCAAAGTCTTGCGCTAATACAGCCCCCAATGAAATCCCGACAATATGTATCTTTTCTATTTTTTCTGTTTTTAGAATTTTGTTTATCCACGATGACATTTTATCTATACTATCGCCTTTTTGTACTTTTGTTGATTTACCGTGACCGATAATATCAAGGGTAAGAATGTTATATTTATCTTGAAAATAGTCAATTTGTGCTTGAAACATATTGTGGTTTACAAAAGCAGCATGTATAAAAAGTATCCACTCAGCCCTTTCCTTTCTACTGATATAATAAACAATAGGCGATTCTTCTAAATGGTATTGTTTCATATTTCACCGTTCCTCATCTTTCTTAACAAGCTTTCAAACCAGTCGATATTAAATTTAATCAGTTCTTTTCCATAAAGAGCGGAAACAAACTGATAGTTAAGTATATCTTTATTTTCCTCTGAAATTTTGATATTTTCTGCTTCTTCACATATTGCCGATAATACATTATATTTTTCATTCAAAAATATTAAATGCTGTTGTATGCTTATTTCACGATTTTTTTTATCCGAAAATCCCATAAAATAGACCTTTGCCAACTCTGGGCTTTTGGGACTTTGTTCTTCTATGGGTGCATTTATCCATTCGAAAAAATGTTGCCGTCCACTTTCGGTTATGCAATAAACTTTCTTATACTTTCCATTATCAACTATTTCCTCATAGCTGATAAACCCACAATTCAGCAATTTTCTTATAGCTGCCTGTATGCTTCCCATACTACTGCTATACATCAAATTGATTCCTTTATCTATTCTTTCCCTTAGTTGATAGATTGTTCTATTGCACATAAGTAAAAGCCCAAGAATGATATTGTCCATCGTTAACCTCCATATATTCCTATTAGTAACATTACTATTATACGCATCTTGTGTTTAAAAGTCAAGTAGACAGATATTTTTTAACAAATGCACAGCGACAGAGCTTTTACCCTCTGCCGCCTGTCTGTTATGCGTAGATTATTTCCTCGTTTACAATCTCCATTGCACAAGCCCGTATGTTGTTCATCCTCCCGACCCATTCTAAGGCGTTTTCAGCCTTTAGCCGTTCCGTAATGCCCTGTGCCTGTTTCATGCCCTCTATGAGCCTTTCAAAGCGTTCCTGCGCCTGCCTGTCAATGTCGGCAAGGTAGGCGTTGAGCCTGCCGCTTGTGAGAAGATTGGTGTATGTAACCTTTCGATACTGCTTCAGATAGTCCAAGTGCCGCTGTCCCCATATGCCTATGGGCTGTTCTTCTTCGGCGGGTACGATTAAGCACGGTATTAAGTAATCTCCTTGCCGCTCATATTTGCCGCCCAGTTCCTCAAATAATGATTTAGCCATTGTCTGTTACCTCCACATTCTTTTTTATTTTGAATGTCCGCAAAATCCGTCCTACATCACCAGGGCAGAGTTATCTATAAAGATTCAGGTGTCAAAAGCCCTGGCTGCAGAGTGCGACTGGCAATTTGCACAAAAAATGTTCGTGCAACTGACTTTTGTGTATATGTCCTAAGGGGGTATCAGGCGAAGCCTGGTGGATTCCTTAGGACCTGGAGGTGAGACTCATAAATCGTGGAAGCCTCTGCTGAACACG
>BLLT01000005.1 GCA_011958945.1 Lachnospiraceae bacterium
CGCAAACTTGACAGGCGCAAAAAGCTGCGCAGATATGGGGATAACTATGGAAAATAAGATTAACCCTGCCGATGTGCCAAAAAAGAAACTCTATACCGGGGAGGAGATACCTTCCGTGGGGCTGGGAACCTTTGGCTCGGATAAGTATACGCCCCAGCAGGTAAGCGATGCGGTATACGGGGCGATTAAAAGCGGATACCGTCTCATCGACTGTGCATCGGTATATCAGAATGAAGATAAAATTGGAGAAGTGCTGCAAAGGGTATTTGCGGAAACGGATATTAAACGGGAAGAACTTTTTATTACATCAAAGGTATGGAATGATATGCACAGGGAGGTGATGCGTTCCTGTGAAAAAAGCCTGAAAGACTTGAAGTTAGACTGTATCAATTTGTATTTCGTGCACTGGCCCTTCCCAAATTATCATGCGCCAGGCTGTGACGGCGATTCCAGAAACCCGGATTCCAAGCCTTTTTCCGTGGATGAATTCATGGATACATGGAGACAGTGCGAGGAACTGGTGGATAAAGGGATGGTCCGTTACATAGGGATGTCCAATATGACTATCCCTAAGCTGGAGGCAGTATTGCCGTTATGCAGGATTAAGCCGGCGGCGCTGGAAATGGAGTGCCATCCGGGATTCCAGCAGCCGGAACTTTTCGAATACGCGCTAAAGCATGGGATACAGCCTATCGGATACTGCCCGATTGGCTCCCCGTCCAGGCCGGAGAGAGACAGGACAAGTGAGGATGTTGCGGATACCCAGATGGAAGAAATCGTGGCGATTGCCGAGGCACATCAGATACATCCGGCGCTGGTCTGCCTAAAATGGGCGGTACAGAGAGGGCAGATACCGATTCCCTTTTCGGTAAAAGAGCCCCAGTACATAAACAACTTAAAATGCGTGACGGAAGATCCCCTGACTCCGGAAGAAATGGAGAAAATCGGGAATGCGGATAAGAATTGCCGCCTGATTAAGGGCCAGGTATTTTTATGGCCGGGAGCTTCCGGATGGGAAGATTTATGGGATTTGGACGGTATTATAAATTCGTAACGGCAATATATGGAACTATTGACTTTGTATATTTGAACTGATAGAATAAAACCCATAAAAGTTGAAAAGGTAGACATATGTCTGCCTTTTTGCATATGGAAAGGAATGTATGTGAAAATGGAAGAATTGGCAGGCCTGCTGCAAAAAATAATAGCGGATGATGTAAATAAGATGGTGATTAGCAAACCGGTTTCAAAAAAATCCCGGCATAAAAAAATAGTGATTGAAAAAAGGGATTCTTACTATCAGGCCAGCTTATATACGGAAAAGCAGGTATTTCATGAAAATATAATGCTTAAGGATTTGGGCCGGTTCAGCGCAGAAATCATATCCGGCGGGTTTCGCCAGGTGAATGCATGGGCCGGGATGGGAGAGCATATCCTATTGATTTCCAAATCCGGCGCGTGCAGTTATAAACTGAATAGGATGGCTGGGAACATAAAAAGTGTTCCGGCGCAGCATAACAGAAAGAAAAAGTACATCTTAGAGGAAGGGATGCGGATAGAGCCTCTGACGGATATGGGGATTTTTACCAAAGAGGGCAAAGTAGTGCATTCCATGTATGATAAGTATAGGCAGATTAACCGTTTCCTGGAGATTTTGAATGACGAGATTGAGAAGTCTTCGTTAAAAAAACTGAATATCATTGACTTTGGCTGCGGTAAATCATATTTGACCTTTATTGTATACTATTACTTGACTCAGGTGCGGGGGATAGAGGTGAATATGATTGGCCTGGATTTGAAAGAAGATGTCATCAGAAAATGCAACGAGGCGGCAAAAAAGTATGGGTACGAAAATTTAAAGTTCGAAGCCGGGGATATCGGCAGCTTTTGCGCCCCTTTTCCTGTAGATATGGTCATTACACTGCATGCCTGCGATACCGCTACGGACCTGGCTCTTTATAATGCGGTTAAGTGGAACACAAAGATGATTTTTTCCGTTCCCTGCTGCCAGCATGAACTGAACCAACAGGTAAAAGCGGATTCCCTGTCCATTCTGACCAATTACGGCATTGTAAAAGAACGGTTCTGTGCCCTGGCAACGGATGCCATAAGGGCAAATCTGCTGGAATATTGCGGCTATAGGACACAGCTGCTGGAATTTATTGATTTTGAACATACACCAAAAAACATATTAATCCGTGCGGTAAAAAAGCCTATGAGTGCCAAAGGGGTCAGGCAAAGGGCGCTTTCGGAAGTGGATGCGCTGATAAAGGAATTCCATTTTGCCCCCACCTTGTACAACCTTCTGGCAATAGAAAAATAACGGTTAAATTTTTGCCTGAAAAATAGCCATAGTAATTTTTTAACCTTTTTTTGTAAGAAATTCCATTCCCAAAAAAAATAGATGCCAATATAATTATCTCTATAATAATGCTAATTTGTTTCTTTGGGTGAATTAGATACATCGGGATGGAGATAAGCATATTGCAGTGCTTTCAGGTCGGAAGTTATCATAAGGCTCAAAACAATGTTGCCCTCTTCCCGATGCCATACATGGCCGGCATTGGATGTTACCTCCGTCTCGTTGGTCAGAGTGTTGACATCTTCCTCAATGAAATCATAAAAATCATAAAGCTCCTGTTCTTCTTCGGCGGAATAAGTCCAGGCGATACTCATCAGGCGCCCCTTTTCATCGAACATGTATTTGATGGTTCCTTGCCGGTCCTGATAAGCTTTGGGATATGTATAGCAGATGCCGCCATAGACAGAGTCATAGGTGGAATAGCCGTCTCCTTCATAAGCGATGATATCTTCCGCCGTATGGTTCCATGAGATATCGGAAAAGGGAGAGGCGGGAGGATTATCTTTGCCGCAGCCGGTAAGCAATAAAATGCAAAGGACAGGAAATGCGAAGCAGTAGTTTTTTGTCCATATAAACTGGAAACATTTTAGCAGGTGCGTTGGGATAGAATGCTTTGTTTTGGAATGTTTCATGGTAAAATCTCCTTATATATTCAGATTATTATATTGATAAATAAAAATACGGATTGGAATTTTTTGTTTCAAAATTATGCAGTCAATGCCATTATAAAGATATTTTTCTGTTATGACAAGGGAAATTAACAGGAACATAATCCTGTGCCATATGTGAAATGCCGAAAGCCGATGCGGAAAGCAGCTTTGCAAAACAATATTTACAAAGAAGTGTCAGTATAAAAGTTGTTTGATGCAAAGGACGAAGCAAAGGGCGAGGCGGCATGAAGGCGCTGGAATAAGATAAAAGGGTTGTGTTAGTAAACAAAATATAGTTGGGAGGAAGAGAGTTGGAAAAAATTAAACAGAATCCAATTGTTAAAAAAATTGGTATTAACAGGATCGTATTGTGCATCGTACTTGTGTTGATGTATGCAGTTTTTTGTATGCTCAGCGATAAGTTTGTCGGTGTGCAAAGAATTATGAGCGCATTGAATTATGCGTATTTTCTAGGTTTTTTATCATTGGGGGTTACATTTGTTATAGCTACCGGAGGTATTGATTTCTCTATAGGGCCGGTAATGTTTTGTTCCGCACTGATTTCGGGATATTGCCTGACAAGCTATGGGGTGCCGCTTGTATTCAGCCTGCTGATCAGCGTATTGGTAGGGTTTTTGTTCGGTGTATTCAATGGGTATTTTGTAGCCTATTGGACAGTGCCCCCGTTCATTATATCCATGGCAAGCATGAATATAGCCAAGGGGCTTGCTTCGGTATTTACAAAGACACAGTCCGTGAGCTGGCCGCAGTCCGCGGATGCTAACGGCTGGTACAGAAGTTTCATAAAAGTAGGGAATTTCCCGGTAGGGCTCGTGATTTTCCTTGTTTTTGCAGTATTATGCTCTATTTTGCTCAATCAGACAAAAGCAGGGCGCTACATACTGAGTCTGGGAAGCAATAAAGAAGCCGTAAGGCTTTCCGGTGTCAACATAAAAAAATGGGAGATGCTGGCATATGTAATTTGCGGAACGCTGGTAGGTATTGCAGCTATTTTCTATGTGGCTGCCTATACGACAGTACAGCCGGGGTATGGGGATCAGTATAATAATGAAGCGATTGCCGGCTGCGTAATGGGAGGTACTTCCATGGCCGGAGGTCTGGCATCCATCAGCGGAACAGTAATCGGTGTGTTTATTATAGCACTCCTGCAGGAAGGTATTTTGGCGCTTGGTTTTAGCAAGGACTATCAGCTCATTATCACAGGTATTATCGTTATCGTAGCTGTTTATGCGGATGTTGTGACAAGGCGTAGGAAGAATTAAGTTATGATTCATATGGTATGGCCGGGTCTGCATCTGGGCAGCATCTACAATCCGGCCCGTTCAAATAGCTTTAGGCATAAGGAGAAATGAGGTAAAAATGGGCGATATAATCTTAACAATGAAAGATATTGATAAATCCTTCCCGGGCGTACATGCGCTGGATCACGTGAATTTCGAGGTGAGAAAAGGGGAAGTGCATGCGCTGATGGGAGAAAACGGCGCAGGTAAATCTACTTTGATGAAAGTCCTTACCGGTATATATATGAAGGACTCCGGAAGTATCATCTTTGAAGGGAAAGAAGTGGAATTCCATAATACAAGGGAAGCGCAGGATGCAGGTATTGTGATTGTGCATCAGGAACTTAACATGCTGGGGCATCTGACCGTAGCACAGAATATTTTTATAGGAAGGGAATTTAAAAAGGGCATCCGTATTGATGATAAGAAAATGAATGAGGAAGCGGCGAAACTTTTCGAAAGGCTTCATATTGATATAGACCCTACGGAAACGATGAGCAATCTGACAGTGGGAAAACAGCAGATGTGTGAAATAGCAAAAGCGATTTCCCATGAGGCGAAGGTTATTATTTTCGATGAGCCTTCGGCAGCCCTTACAGAATCGGAAATAGAAGAACTGTTCAAGATAATACGGGATTTGCGCAAACAGCAGCTGGGGATTGTTTATATATCCCACCGTATGGACGAGATTAAGGTGATTACGGATCGGGTAACGGTTATGCGGGATGGCGGTTATGTAGGGACGCTGATTACCAATGAATGTACAAAAGATGACATCATTAACATGATGGTGGGCCGTGTTATATATGAAGACCCGAAGACAGAAAGCGCTGTGCCTAAGGATGCGCCGGTGGTGCTTAAGGTAGAACATTTAAATGCCGGGAGGATGGTGCAGGATGTGAGTTTTGAACTGCGCAAAGGGGAAATCCTCGGTTTCTCGGGCCTGATGGGGGCGGGAAGGACAGAGACGGCCCGTGCTATTTTCGGTGCAGACCCCAAGACTGGCGGAAATATATATATCAATGGGGAAAAAGTGGAAATTAACACCCCGCAGGATGCAGTAAAATGCGGTATCGGCTATTTATCTGAGGACAGGAAACGGTTTGGTATTGTGGTTCAGAAGTCAGTGGCGGAAAATTCTACAATGGCTTCCATGGAAAACTTTATTAAAGGGCTGTTTATCAATAAGGCGAAAGAAAATAAGGTGGCTCAGGAGTATGTGGAGTCTTTGGCAACAAAGACGCCGGGCGTAGACCAGCTGGTAGTGAATTTGTCAGGCGGCAATCAGCAGAAGGTGGTTATCGCCAAGTGGCTGATCCGCAATTGCGATATCCTGATTTTCGATGAACCTACCAGAGGGATTGACGTAGGGGCGAAGAATGAAATATATAAGCTGATGAACCGGCTGGCAGAAGAAGGGAAATCTATTATTATGATTTCTTCCGAAATGACAGAGATTTTGCGAATGAGTGACCGTATTGTTGTTATGTGCGAAGGAAGAAAGACCGGGGAAATTGACATTTCCGAAGCATCACAGGAAATTATAATGAATATGGCCACACGGGAAATATAGGATGGGAGGATGAGAGAATGAGTAAGGCTGTTGTTAATACACCGGCAGAAAAGAAAAAGTCTATGTTTTCCAAATCGGGAAATCAAAAACTTATCGTTTTTCTGGTTGTAATATTTTTGTTTATATTTTTCAGCATATTCAGCGAGAACTTTAGGAAGTATACAACGGTGCTGAGTATTATGGATTATTCCTATTACATAGCATTGATGGCTATCGGTGTTACGTTCCCGCTAATTACTGGCGGCGTGGATTTGTCCATAGGGACAGGGCTTATCTGCTACTCGCTGGCAGGCGGCTATCTGGTGGTGCATTGCGGATGGCCAACATGGGCGGGGATGCTGGTTTCGGTATTGTTCGGCGTGCTGATTGGACTGCTGAACGGCGTCCTGGTATCTATTATGAGCCTGCCGCCGTTCCTGGCTACTTTATGTACCTGCATGATTACTAGAGGCTTGGGCTCCATCTGTGCAAAAAGCTTTGGTATTTCCTGGCCTACAAGCGGTTCGGAAGGAAGCTGGTTCAGGGATATTTTTAAGATTACGGTTGGGGATACCAAATATCCGTTGGGTTTCCTCTGGGTACTGCTCTTAGTCATGTTTATGGCCTTTGTCCTGAATCATACGAAGATAGGGCGATATACCATCGCTATCGGCAGCAATAAAGAAGCTACGATTTTATCGGGGATTAACGTTAGGTTTTATCATATTATGGCATATGTGATTTCCGGGTTTTTTGCAGGGCTGGCATCTATTGCCTATTCTGCGGTATTTTCCACAGTACAGCCGGGAACCGGGGCCGGGTTTGAACTAGAGGCTATCGGAGGTGCCATTATCGGCGGGGTTTCCGCATCCGGCGGTGCAGGAAGTGTTGGCGGTTCCTTGCTTGGTGTGTTCGTTATCTGTCTGCTTAAGACAGGGCTCCCATATATCGGTCTGCAGGCGAACTGGCAGCAGATTATTACTGGTATGGTTTTAATCGGTGCAGTAATGGTGGATATCTTAAAAAAGAAAAAGGCAGCAACGGTATAAGGGCGGTGCTGTCAGCAGGGTTTGCCAGGAAGCCCTGGTAAGTAAGTTAATGTGGTATGAAGCCGTACAAAGCGGCATCATATAGAGATAACCAAATAATTTAGCAGGAGGAAAGTAAATGAAAAAGAAAATTTTAGCAGTATTGATGTGTACGGCTATGGCAGCAACAGTTTTTGCTGGCTGTGGCAATTCCCAGGAAGCAGCGGCACCTGCTGAATCTGCACCCGCAGAAGAAGCAGCTCCGGCAGAAGAAGCAGCTCCGGCAGAGGAAGCACCTGCTGAAGAAGCAGCTCCGGCAGAAGAAGCAGATGGCACTGCAGTAACAGGCGGCGGCTATAAGTTTGAAATCATTGTAAAGAGCTATCAGTCTTCTTACTGGCAGGCAGCCGTTACAGGCGTTAACCAGGCAGCAGCAGACTTGGGTGTTACAGTTAACTGTACAGGCCCTAATGCAGAAACTGATATCGCTGACCAGGTAAATATGCTCAACAGCGCTATTAACAATGAACCTGATGGTATCGGCCTTGCAGCATGTGACCAGGAAGCATGCCTTGATGCACTGCAGGTAGCTATGGACAAAGGTATCCCGGTAATATGCTTTGACTCCGGTATCCCGAAAGCTCCTGCCGGTTCCGTACTTTCTACTATCGCAACAGATAACTATGGCGCAGGCGCAACAGCAGCGGATAATCTTTATGCAGCTTTGAAAGATACCATTGCAAATGCAACAGCTCCGGTTAGAATCGGTGAAGTAAATCAGGAAGCAACCTCTGAATCCATCACAAGCCGTGGCCTTGGATTTATCGACAAATTCAGTGAACTGGCAGCAGCGGATGGAAAGAAAGTAGCGGTTATTGGCAATGAATATTATGTAAATAACTGCAAGGATGCTGGTGATGAGGCAAGCGCTGACATCATTATCGAAGTAGCAGTTCCTGCGCAGACAACAGTTGAACTGTGTGCAACAGAAGCTTCTGTTATCCTGAACAAAGCTGACACCATCGGTGTATTCGGTTCCAATCAGGTTGCAGCAGAAGGTATCCTGACAGCAAACGGAAACTTGGGCGTACTGGGCAGTGACCCTGCTTCCGGCAAGATTCTGGCAGCTGGCTTCGATGCTGGTTCCGTAATCAAGGGTGCTATCAAAGACGGCACAATGTTTGGTGCAGTTACGCAGTCTCCTTTGGCAATGGGTATTAAGACGGTAGAAACTCTGACAGCCATTGCAAATGGCGAAACTGTAAGCGATATCCCTACAGAGGGTTATTGGTATGACAGCACGAACATGGAAGATGATTCCATCGCTCCGAACCTTTATGACTAATCTCACAGAGTAACAGGGGAAAATAGTATTTAAATATTTAGAGAAGGCATTGATATAAAGAAACTAAAATAAATTTGGTTATCAATGAGAGGGGCAGGAGAAATCCTTGCCCCTTTCTGAAATCCCAGGATATTGGGCTGGACAACGGACAGGAAGGTTCAAACACGCCCTAGTGCTTCATCTGCAGCTGATATTGTTTAGGCGTGATGTGCTTATAACGTTTAAATAGCTTTATAAAATAGCTGCAGTCATTGAAGCCGCAGTCATAAGCAACGGCGGTAATTGGGGCATCGGTGGTGCTAAGCAGGGCGCAGGAGCGTTCAATCCGGTAATAATTCAGGTAGTCCATAGGGGTTTTATGGGCGATAGCCTGGAAATACCGACAGAAGTATTTTGGAGACATGCCGGAAATCTGGGAGAGCTGTTGGAGGGTAATTCCTGCGGAATAGTGCTTTTCGATATATTCAAAGACAGGTTTGAGCTGCTCCATATGCCGGAAAGGGGGTTCGCAGCCAGAGGCGCTTTCGGTATAATATTTTTCGCGGAAAATAAGCCCGAACATTTCGAACAGTGAACCGATAACGGACAGTTCATAGCCGGGTAGTTTTTTTTCCATGGCAGAAAAGATGTTGTCAATGACAGCGCATAAAGAAGGGGCAGCACCGGTAATCAAAGGGTGGACGGTGACATCCTGGCGCTTTATCTTTTTGAAATACTGTCTGCAGACATCCGTATGAAGAAAAAGGATGTCCAAATCGAAAACAAGGCATTCATAAATACAGTTTTGGGGTACTCCGCCATGAAGGACGCCGCTGGGGATGAAGAGGCTTTCCCCTGGGGCAGCAATAATTTCAGAATCTGCCAGCATCAGGCGGAATGATCCCTCAATGATTTTTACAATTTCGTATTCTTTATGCCAGTGGAAGGGCATTTCATAGCGGGGGTGGTTGTGATCCACATGATAGAATGCGATGGGGAATTCCTTTGTCCCGTGCATTTGTTTTTCATTGTAATCTAAGTAAAGCATAGCAGTTCTCCTTGGAAAGGCATTGAAATAAAACTAAGCGGGCAAAAAGTGAATATCGTTATAGTTTATGCTATTATATCACAATGCGTTTCATAAAACGAGTGATATTATTATATATAAGAGAAAAAGTAGACGAATAGTCTTTGGTTTTCTTTTTTGGCAATTGAATTGCAGGAAGATTCTGAAAGGCTAACCAAGTAAAAAGGAGGTATTTTCAAATGGCAGAAAACAGAATGATTGGGGATTATCCGGTAATTGGCATTAGGCCTACCATTGACGGAAGAAGGGGTTATCTGAAGGTAAGGGAATCGCTGGAAGACCAGACGATGAATATGGCAAAAGCAGCGGCGAAATTATTTACCGAGAACCTGAAATATTCCAATGGTGAGCCTGTAAAAGTAGTGATTGCGGATACAACCATCGGCCGCGTAGGTGAGACAGCTGCGTGCGCGGAGAAGTTCAAAAAAGAAGGGGTTGCAATTACATTGACGGTAACTCCCTGCTGGTGCTACGGTGCAGAAACCATGGACATGGACCCTATGACCATCAAAGGCGTATGGGGATTTAACGGAACAGAAAGGCCGGGTGCAGTATATCTTGCCAGCGTTTTGGCTACCCATGCACAGAAAGGGCTTCCGGCATTCGGCATTTATGGACATGATGTGCAGGATGCGGATGCAACGGATATTCCGGCGGATGTGGAAGAAAAACTGCTTCGTTTCGGACGTGCGGCAGTGGCAGCAGCGACCATGAGGGGCAAATCCTATTTGCAGATTGGCTCTATCTGCATGGGAATCGGCGGCTCTATCATTGACCCAGCATTTATTGAGGAATATCTTGGCATGCGCGTGGAATCCGTGGATGAGGTGGAAATTATCCGCCGGATGACGGAAGAAATTTACGATAAGGCAGAATTCGAAAAGGCTTTGGCCTGGACGAAGGAAAAATGCAAGGAAGGCTTCGACAAAAACCCGCCTGCGGTACAGAAATCTGCAGAGGAGAAGGAAAAAGACTGGGAATTTGTAGTAAAGATGATGATTATCATCAAAGACCTGATGAACGGCAATCCCAATTTGCCGGAAGGCAGGGAAGAAGAAATGGTGGGCCACAATGCCATCGCAGCAGGATTCCAGGGCCAGAGGCAGTGGACCGATTTCTACCCCAACTGCGATTTCCCGGAAGCATTGCTCAATACTTCCTTTGATTGGAATGGTGCCCGTGAGCCTTATATCCTGGCAACGGAGAATGATGTTCTCAATGGCCTTGGTATGATGTTCATGAAACTGTTGACCAACCGTGCCCAGATTTTCGCGGATGTGCGTACATATTGGAGTCCGGAAGCAGTGAAGAAGGCTACCGGATATGATATCGAAGGCGTTGCAAAGGATGCGGGCGGATTCATCCACCTGATTAACTCCGGCGCAGCATGTCTGGATGCCAACGGACAGGCAAAGGATGCGGACGGCAATGGCGTGATGAAGCCTTGGTATGAAGTGACGGAAGAAGACCAGGAAGCGATTTTGAAGGCTACTACATGGAATGCAGCAGACTTTGGTTATTTCAGGGGCGGCGGATATTCTTCCCGTTTTGTAACGGAAGCGGAGATGCCGGTGACCATGATTCGTCTGAACCTGGTGAAAGGACTTGGGCCTATGCTCCAGATTGCAGAAGGCTGGACTGTGAAGCTTCCGGAAGAAGTTACAGATGTGCTTTGGAAGAGGACTGACTATACATGGCCGTGTACATGGTTTGCTCCCAGGACAACAGGGGAAGGCGCATTTAAGACAGCTTATGATGTAATGAACAATTGGGGTGCAAATCACGGTGCGATTAGCTATGGGCATATCGGTGCGGATTTGATTACTATGTGCTCCATGTTAAGAATTCCGGTTGCTATGCACAATGTTCCGGAAGAGAAGATTTTCCGCCCGGCGGCATGGAATGCTTTTGGTATGGACAAAGAAGGCCAGGATTTCAGGGCTTGCCAGACATACGGGCCGTTATATAAATAATAAATGAATAGAAAAAAATGTAACAGTGAAAGTGTCTGACTGTTGCGGAATAATGTACTCCCGGTATTTCCTTGTGCTTGATGGAAGAAAGCAGCGAAGCCAGGCGGAGGAGTCAAATATTTTCTTGACTGTAAAGCGCCTAAAATGCGGATGAAAGGAAATTGCCGGGAGTCTGTCATAATAGACTTCGGGAGTCTCTTTTGGCTGCGCTGCGCGGAACAAAAGCAGGGCAGGGGAGGTTTCGAAAGTTTATCCTAAGGATCTGTAAATAAATAATCTTGCCATTTGGCTTGCCCAAATCTCCATGCACTGCGTTGTCGTCAATCGGCGTACCCCAGTATGCCTCATTCCTCCGCCTTGTTCATGAAGATTTGTTCTGCACCAACTGTCAAGTTATTTATTGACAGCTCCTAACAGAATGGAGGAAATAGAATGGGTGTAGCTAGGAAAGAAACAAAAGTGCTGGCGGTGGATTTTGGCGCTTCCAGCGGCAGAGTTATGCTTGGAACCTATGACGGGGATAAGATTAGGGCAGAAGAAATCCATCGCTTTTCAAATGACCCGGTCATTGTAAACGGTACGATGTATTGGGATGTCCTTCGCCTTTTCCATGAGATAAAGCAGGGGCTGATTAAGGCGAAGCCTTATGGGAAGGTGGACAGCATCGGCGTGGATACATGGGGCGTGGACTTCGGGCTGCTGGACGAGAAAGGGTATCTGCTGGAGAACCCGGTGCATTACAGGGATGGCAGGACGGAGGGTATGCTGGAAAAAGGGTTTGCCCTGATTCCCAAAGAGCATTTCTATGAAATGACCGGAAACCAGTTTATGGAGATTAATACGGCATTCCAGCTGTTGGCATTGAAGGAGAAGAGGCCGGAGCTTTTGGAGAGGGTGGACTGTTTGCTGCTGATGCCTGATTTGTTTAATTATTTCTTATCAGGAGTGAAAAAAAGTGAGCGCTCTATCGTTTCTACTACTCAGATGAGCAATCCCAATGAACCGGGCTGGGTGATGGAAGTGGCGGAGAAGTTCGGTATCCCGAAAAATATCTTTACGGAAGTGGTGCCTACGGGAACGCTCCTGGGCCCTATACGGAAAGAAATACAGGAAGAGCTGGGCGTGACGGATATGGATGTGGTGGCTGTGGCCGGACATGATACCCAGTGTGCGCTGACAGCAGTTCCTGCCAAAGAAGATGACTTTATATTCGTAAGCTGCGGAACCTGGTCTTTGTTCGGTACGGAACTGGAGAAGCCTGTTTTAACCAAGCAGTCGGAGGAATTGAACATCACCAATGAGACAGGAACGGACGGCAGGACTTCATTTTTGAAAAATATCATCGGCCTGTGGCTGATTCAGGAGAGCAGAAGGCAGTGGATAAGGGAAGGGAAGGAATATAGCTTCTCGGAACTGGAAAAGCTGGCAGAGGGCGCAGAGCCATTCCAAAGCTTCATCGACCCGGATGCGCCGGAATTCGTGCCCTCCGGCGATGTGCCCGCACGTATCAGGGAATACTGCCAGAGGACAGGGCAGAAAGTTCCCCAGACGGAAGGGGAAATCGTGCGTTGCATCAACGAAAGCCTGGCATTGAAATATCGTTACTCTTTGGAGGAAATTAAGGTATGTACCGGCAAAGATTATCAGGCCATCCATATGGTGGGCGGTGGTATCCAGAGCAAGCTGCTTTGCAAGTTCACGGCACATGCCAGTGGTATTCCGGTAATTGCAGGGCCTGTGGAGGCTACGGTATTTGGGAATATTGCGATTCAGCTGATGTCCAAGGGGGTAATCAGTGATTTGCAGGAAGCGCGCAGGGTAATCGCCAATTCCGAAGAGCCTGTGGTGTATGAGCCGGAGAACAGTGCGGAATGGGATAAGGCTTATGAGTTTTATAAGAGGGAGATTTTGAAGAAGTAGATGTTGATGGGGCGGATTTTGAAAAATAGGCAGGGCTGAAATGCAGCGCGGAAATGGGGGAAATTATGGAAGAAAAAATATATGAAACCCCAATGGGGCCAATCCATTATTGGATTAGCAGAAAACCAGAAGAAACGAAGGGAACGCTGGTATTTTTGCCCGGCCTGACCGCTGACCACCGGCTGTTCGAAAAACAGGCAGAGTACTTCAAAGGAAAATATAACATTTTTGTATGGGATGCTCCGGGACATGCGTCTTCGTGGCCTTTTACACTCACATTTACGCTCATGGATAAAGCAAGATGGCTCGACGAGATTCTGACCAGGGAACATTTTCTCGCCCCCATCATAATCGGACAGTCTATGGGGGGATATGTGGGGCAGGCTTACGCCCAGTTATATCCACAGAGGCTTCGGGGGTTTGTCTCTATTGATTCAGCGCCGCTGCAAAGAAAATATGCAACCGCCATCGAGCTATGGCTTCTGAAAAGGATGGAACCGGTGTATCGACATTATCCCTGGAAATCCCTTTTGAAGTCTGGCACGAATGGCGTGGCTGTCTCTGCTTATGGGCGGAAACTGATGCGCGATATGATGCTGGTTTATGACGGCAGCCAGGATAGATATGCCAGATTAGCCGGTCACGGCTTCCGCATGCTGGCCGAAGCAATAGAAGCAGATCTCCCTTATCAGATTCCCTGTCCAGCCTTATTGATATGCGGGGAAAAAGACCACGCCGGTTCTTGTATCAGGTATAACAAAGCATGGCATAAAAACACTGGAATCCAACTCGAATGGATAAAAGGGGCCGGGCACAATTCAAACACGGATGAACCTGAAACCGTCAATTCGTTGATAGAAGATTTTCTTATTTCCCATAATTAAGCAAAATAAGACGTCCATCTTCGATGGACGTCTCACAATGTAAAAGGGGAATTTTACATGGGTCTCTCGACCCATCTATAGTATAGCACCAAAGTACATAAAAAGCTAGTACTTTTTTAAATTTTTTCAAAAAAATTTTTATTTCGACATTTCTCGTTCTTTTTACCGGCTTTTCAACAGCAATTACCGTACTGCTTTTACGTAATGCCTTGCAATATCCCTTTGATTCCCGCGAGCAACGAGCCAAGTAGCCGTGCTTAAACCAACCCTTGGTTGGATTGGATATTTGGCGACTGCCGCGAGGCATATCTGCTCTTCAAAGAAGAGGAGATGCCGCCCCGGCGAGGGGTCACATACCCCGCTGCTCTGCAGCGCTGCAAGTTTGATGCCCCGTTGCTTGCAGCGGGGTTGTTGACTATATAACTGTATTCTTAACACTGCGTATTACACCTTCTACAGTACTATTTGCATTTTTTATCCTTATGCTTATTTCAGGGTGTTTTCCAAGAAATACGCAGAAAATCTCGTGTACAAATGCCCTGCCCACATCATCTACACCACTACAATCCAGTTCCACTTCTTCAAATTTATCAAATCCCCTGCAAAGCCTTCTCGCTTGTGACCTGGAAACAGGAAAAGCACTGGGAATTGCACTTTTTATTGATATCTGTGTTTTGTAAAAGCCCTTTTCATCCGATGAAAACATATCAAATACCTCCTTTAACTGGCGTTTCGATTGATTCCATAACTCCATCACAACAAAAGTTCCTTTTTCATTTGCAATCGCATCTTTTGATTCACTATCTTCTATTGTCCTTATATCGACAGATATATTTTTATCATAAGCTTCGTGCGCAAATATTCTGTTCGAAGAGTATATATAAAACCTATCCAAAGAACGCGATGAAAAAAAGATTCCTTCCCCTGAATGGCTTTCCCTATTTGTTGTCATTTTCCCAACGAATAAAATCGACATTGCCTCATCCAAAGTAATATCCGTTTGAGTTGTGTTCAAAATATATTCCCGTATATTTTCAAAAATACCAATCCCATTATCACCTATGGATATATGTGTATAAAGAATATTTTCTTTTACTAACACCCCAATATGCTCTGCTTTCGCATGTTCAATCGCATTGTTCATAATTTCACAGAACACATATTCCCATATTTTCACAACATTTTCAGGCAGGCCTTTCACCAGCGGCAGGATATCCGCTTCAAAAATTCTATCTTCTTCCAAGTTATTTTTTTGGGGAAAATAAGCAAAATATTGTTGTCTAATCTCTTTTAGTTTCCATTTACACGGTCCGTCTTCACATTTTTCTATAATACCTTCATTTTCCATTTTTTCAAGATATCTATTTACTGTCGTTCTTGAAATATTATAAGTTTCAGCTGTTGATTTAACAATAGTAGGACTGCTATAATAAATCTGCTCAAGAATATGCCTTTTTATACGTTCTCTTTCCTTATTAGTCAATGACATTGCACTTTACTCCTTGTTCAGTGAACTATAAAAATTCTTTTTATTACTATAGCATATTCCAAAATAAACATCAAGCAATTTGCGGACCATACCGTGGAAATTGACATCCTCCCTTTACAGATAAGCAGGATTTCAAGTTTATTGATGCTTAAATATTGCTCAATCTTCAATTTGTTGTAATGTATCTTCAAAAGCGGCGGCATCAACTATGATGCCGCCGCCTCTACTTTCAGCACTAAAGATATACTAAAAATCCGAATCTGCCCCTATGGGAACTGGTTTCAGATTATCACTCACTAATGCGGATAACAGGACTCGAACCTGCACGGTCTCCCAACGGCACCTAAAACCGTCGCGTCTGCCAATTCCGCCATATCCGCCTATCTTTATAAAACTATATGGCCCTTGCTATTACAGCCGGTATCCATCTTTACTATCTTAACATCCCATTTCAGCTTCTGTCAACACATATAAAAAATAAGTTTTATCATTCTACCAGGAATCCTCCCACGGAAATCAATTTTCATTGGCAGCACACACCGTCCGCCACGCCGCCAATGAAAATTGATTTCCGTGAAATCCTCCTCTTTCATCTTGTACAGAATGACATTTATCTGGTATAATATGATTGTTTCGTATTTTTCCAAAATTTACAGAAAGTGGGCGGCAGTTCCATTGGATGAACTGTTGCAAAAGCGAAAAGGAGCGAGGTAGAAGATGAAAAAAGTGGTATTGGCATTGGTGCTTGGCCTGACACTGGCATTGGCTGGGGGCAGCGTGCAGGGAGCAGCAGGGAGTTTGGGAACGGCGGCAGCGGAAGCCGCAGTCAAAAAAGAAGAATCAGGGAAATCTCAGGAAAAACTGGTTGCTGTAAGTACGGAAAAGGTGGAAATGGTAAAGGCGGGCAAATCAGTCTCCAATTCCCAGAATACAAATACCGTGAAAAAGGAAGAAAATAAAAAAGAGGAAGATAAAAAGAAGGACGAAAAAAGCAGCGACAGTAAAAATGACAAAAAGGATAGCAGCAAGAGCGAGAAGAAAGCAGAGCCCAAGCTTTCTGATTATACAATCACAGCTTTTGAGACCGAGAAGGTGATGTATGCTTCGTCGGCAGTTAATGTAAGGTCTGGCCCGTCTACGGATTTCGGTCGGGTGGGCAGCCTGGCCAGGGGGCAGGCTATTACGGCTACCGGACAAGCGGATACCGGGTGGTATGAAGTGGTATATGGGGAAGCGAAAGCATTTGTAAGCGGCAAATACCTGCAGGATGAAAAACCGGCAGAACCGGCTCCCCAGCCCCAGGAAGCGCAGGGGCAGCAGGCAGTAACAGGGGTGCAGAATGTATCCGGGGTTATTCTGGTAGGGGATTCCCGTTTCGTACAGATGCAGGCCAACGTAGGGGAAAATAGCTGTGTCTGGATTGCGGAAAGCGGAAAAGGCTATAAATGGTTCAACGAAAATGCGGTAGCAAGGATTGACGGCTGCGTGGGAAAGGGCTCTAAGATATTGATTAACCTGGGTGTGAATGATCCGGGGAATTTGAGCAATTACCTGGAGCTGGTAAACGCAAAAGCGGCGGAATGGGTAGCAAAAGGGGCAAAGGTATATTATGCTTCCGTGAACCCGGTTTGGGAAAATCCGTATGTGACGGAGGAGCAGGTAGAGTATTTCAATAGCCAGATGCAGGCAGGGCTAAGCGGAGACATTGCATGGATAGACAGCCACAGCTATTTGAATACCATAGGCTATAAGCTGGTGGACGGGCTTCATTATAATGCGGAGACTTACCAGAACCTGTATGCTTATTATATGAGCTGCCTGTAACTTTAGGTTACTGTTTATGCACATGTTAAACACGCTCTGGCGTGGATGGCGGCAATTTTGAAACAGGAAGGAACAGGAAGATGCATGAAGCGCACTTTTGTTCTTGTGCTAAAGCCATGAATCTGATATAATCTTTTTGGCAAATACTGTTAGCGCATCGGCATGCCGGATGCATATATAGTGGTATTGTCTATGAAAAAGGAAAAGAAACGGTTGAAATGAATAGTTTCAATCCATTGAAAACTAAAAATTTTCAATCCAGAGTTTGTGTCTGCACGGCATCCACAAACTTGGTCATGTACAAAAAGCCGTGCAGAAATGAGGTAAATGATGAAAGGAAATATTGTTGTCGGACAGTCCGGCGGCCCTACGGCTGTAATCAATTCATCCGTTGCTGGCGTATATGCAGCAGCTAAGAAACTGGGCGTAAAAAAAGTATATGGTATGGTACATGGTATTCAGGGATTTCTGCAGGACAACCTGTGTGATTTAGACGAATACCTGGCAGACGAGACAGGCATTGAACTGTTAAAGAGAACCCCTTCTGCATTTTTAGGCTCCTGCCGTTTTAAGATGCCTAAGATTGAAGGGCATGAAGATGTTTATGAAAAAGTATTTGAAATTATGGAGAAGCATGATATTGAATGCCTGTTCTATGCCGGCGGCAACGATTCCATGGATACAGTGAAAATGCTGTCCGATTATGCAGCAGCACATAATAAACCGCAGAGGTTCATGGGCGTGCCTAAGACAATTGACAATGACCTTCCGATTACAGATCACTGCCCGGGCTATGGTTCCGCAGCAAAATATATCGCGGCAAGCTTAAAGGAAGTAATCCGCGACAACGAATCTTTTGGCGTAGAGAAACCTACGGTATGTATTGTTGAGATTATGGGGCGTAATGCCGGATGGCTTACAGCGGCAGCAGCTCTGGCAAAGGGTGAAGACTGCAACGGAGTGGATGCGATTTATCTGCCGGAGAGAACTTTTGATATGGACGCTTTTATGGCAAAAGTAAAACATTTGAGCGAAACAAAGTCTTCCGTTGTTATTGCAGTTTCCGAAGGCATCAAGATTGCGGACGGGCGTTATGTATGCGAAGTAGCCAATGAAAATGTGGCTGTGGATGCATTTGGACATAAGCAGATGTCCGGTACGGCTGCTTATCTGGCAGCAGAAATTGCAAAAGAGACCGGATTAAAGACACGTGCCATTGAATTCTCCACCTTGCAGCGTGCTGCAACACATCTGGCTTCCCTGACAGACATTAACGAGGCTTTCCAGGTTGGACATGATGCTGTTATAGCTGCCGAAGAAGGTAAAACAGGCATGATGATTACTTTGGACAGGAATGGCGATGACCCGTATCAGTGCGGAACAAGCGCATATGACATTCATGCCATTGCAAATGTGGAAAGACCGGTTCCTGCAGAATGGATTACGGAAGATGGATGCGGCCTGAACGAAGGCTATGAGAAATATGCAAGGCCTTTGATCATGGGCGAACTGCTGCCGTTGTTCGTAAATGGACTTCCGAGGCATCTGGTAAGGAAATAAGCTGAACGGTTGGCTTTGGTCAGGCGGTATAGCCCCAATAATAAGGGTTATACCGCTTTTTTTCAAGTGGATATTGTGCGGACATAAACCTGGGGTTGAAAACTTTCAATTTTCAACTTTATACAACGTATAATAATCCGAATCCACATTTTCCATCATCTGGGTAAACCATTGCCTGGCATCATCCAGCGCCCTGTTATAAATAATGGGGGCCATTTTCTGCTCAAATAATTCCAACAGCTGCATCTGCTCAATAATTCCAATCTCTTCCCCGCGTTCATCCAGGTAAAAGGCTTTGATTTCATCATTGAGTTGCTTTTTTTGTGCATCGGATAGTTTGATTTGCGGTATCATCTTTCTGTTTTTCATGGAAATTTCTCCTTGTTTGATTCATACAGTTAATTGCTGTCATCTACAATTATTCAGTTATTCTAATTTTTAGTTATTCTAATTTTCAGCTATTCCCATCCACTTTATAATAACATATATCCGGCGGTTTTGACAGGCACAGGCGGGTTTGATTTGCATAATTATAATTGTGACAGGATATTGCTGTAGGGCAGTATCGGTAAAGCGGTTCTAACAAAGCAGGGCTGCCTTAATTGTGCAGAGATAGAAATGAGGATGGACATGGCGGAATATGATATTGCGGTTATCGGCGGAGATAAGCGTACTGCTTATATGATTCCTTTTTTTATGGAAAAAGGATACAGGGTGATTGGCTATAAAGTATATCGGAACAAAAATATGGAGATAAAGGCGGACGGCTACGCGGATTCGCTAAAACAGGCGGTGGAATCGGCATCTGTCATTGTGGGTGGGATTCCTATCGAAAAAAAGAGGATTGTAAATTTGCGGGAACTGTCACGGCATATCAGGAAGCATCATAAGATTTTCGGCGGGGTGATACCGGAGTCTTTCCGCCAGGAATGCATTGAAAGAAGCATTGAATGCTATGATTTTATGAAGGATGAAAGCATTGCCATATTTAATGCGGTGGCAACGGCGGAAGGGGCGATTCTGGAAGCCCTGTCGCATAAGCAGACAAATATCCACTACAGCAGGACATTGGTTTTGGGCTATGGAAGATGCGGAAAAGTTCTGTGCGACAAGCTGAAAGGGTTATCGGCCAGGGTGACCGTCTGCGGGAACAGTGCTCCCGAATTGGCGTTAGCACAAGCTTTGGGGATAGAGGTACTGCCGTTTAAAGACCTTGGGGAAAAAATAGGGGAATTTGAGTATATCTATAATACGATACCGGCGGTCGTGCTGGAAGAAGGGATATTGGAAAAAGTGGATGATGATGCGCTGATTATTGATATTGCTTCGGGAAGAGGTGGCCTGGACCATAAGGCGGCGGAAGGAAAGGTAAAAGCTTTGCACTGCCTTGGCCTGCCGGGGAAGTATGCGGGAAAAGTATCCGCAAAGAAGCTGTCGGAATATGTGATGAATAAATGTTAGAAAGGTATGATTTTTATGGATTTAAAGGGGAAAAAGATAGGGATTGCCTTTTGCGGTTCCTTTTGCACATTTGATAAAGTTTTTGGGGAAATAGAGCAGCTGGCTAAAGACGGGGCGGAGATATACCCCATATTTTCGGATGCGGCCAAAAGCATAGAAAGCCGTTTCGGCAAGCCGGAGGAATTCCTGAAACGGGCAGAAGAAATAAGCGGCCATAAACCGATTATGAAAATTGCGGAAGCGGAGCCTATCGGGCCGAAAAGTTATCTGGATATACTGGCGATTATTCCCTGCACGGGAAATACGGCGGCCAAATTGGCCAACGGGATTACGGACACTCCTGTATTAATGGCAGCGAAGGCACATCTTAGGAATAATAAACCGTTGGTCATTTTTATTTCTACCAATGACGGGCTGGGGATGAATATGAAAAATATCGGTTTGCTGCTGAATACGAAGAATATTTATTTTGTACCTTTTGGACAGGATGACGCACAAAAAAAACCTAACTCCCTTGTGGCACATTGTGAGAAAATCCGCCCGGCGCTGGAGATGGCTCTGGAAGGGAAACAGCTGCAGCCGTTGTTGGGAAGTTGAGAGAAAGAAGGGAGCAGTTGCAACTGTTGTTGGGAAGTTGAGAGAAAGAAGAAGAGTAGCTGCAGCCGCTGCCGGAAGGTAGTGGGGATGAAAAAAACAGCCGTTACAATTGCTGGAAGACTGGGGAAGAGTTGCATGAGGGGGAATTGGAAGTCAGAAAATAGTGCGGAGGGAAAATATGTGCGGTATCGCGGGCTTTTTTAATGGAAATGAAAATTATACGCAGGGAGACGGAAAAGGGCAGTGGGAGAAAGTTCTGTGCGAGATGAACCGGAGACAGAGACACAGGGGTCCGGATGAAGACGGGGTATTCTTATGTAGCCGCTGCGGGTTGGCTCATGTAAGGCTTTCCATCATCGACTTGCTGACAGGGCAGCAGCCTATGGTCAGGAAGGAAGGGGGATACCAATGGGCTATCGCCTATAACGGGGAAATCTACAATATGAAAACATTGAAAAAGGAAATGGAGGAGGAAGGGGAGCGTTTCCTTACCGAAAGCGATACCGAAGTGATTTTAGCAGGCTATATGCGCTATGGCGCTGATTTTGTAAAGCGGTTGAACGGAATATTTGCATTCGCGATTTGGGATGGCAAACGGGAGAAGCTTCTTCTTTTCCGCGACCGGGCCGGGGTGAAGCCCTGTTTCTATATGAAATATGGGGAAACAATTATTTTTTCCTCGGAGATAAAGGGGATTTTCTGCTTTCCAGGGGTAACCCCTACTGTGGATAAGGAAGGCTTATGCGAAGTGCTGGGGCTGGGGCCGGCTAAAACCTACGGGAAAGGGGTGTTCAAAGACGTTTTGGAAGTGCTGCCGGGGCATTTTCTGGAATGCGGGAGTGGGAGCTGCGTAGAACATTGCTATTGGAAGCTGGAAAGCCATGTGCATGAAGATGGCTGGGAAGAAACGGTGGAGAAGATGCAGTACCTGATAGAAGATGCGGTGAAAATGCAGATGCTGTCGGACGTTCCCATATGCACTTTTTTGTCCGGAGGTGTGGACAGCAGCCTGGTCACGGCGATTTGCAGCGAGGAACTAAAAAAGCAAGGTAAAATGCTGGATACTTATTCCTTTGATTTTAAAGATAATGATGTGAACTTCAAGGCAAACGCTTTCCAGCCTTCCCAGGATAGGCCATGGGTGGATAAGGTAAAGGAATATGCGGGCACGCGGCATCATTATCTGGAGTGCAGGAATGAAGAACTGTATGATTATTTGTTCGAAGCGGTGGAAGCCAGGGATTTGCCATGTATGGCGGATGTGGAGTCATCCATGCTGTATTTTTGCAGGAAAGTGGCGGTGCATCATAAGGTGACGCTGACCGGGGAGTGTGCGGATGAAATTTTCGGCGGATATCCCTGGTTTCATAAAAAGGAATGCTTTGAAGCGGATATTTTCCCCTGGTCCATGGACTTTAAGCCAAGGACTATGCTGCTAAAAGATGAGGTGTTAAAAGAACTGCCGGTGCGGGAATATGCTTTGGAAGCGTATCATCGGACACTGGCCGAGACGCCGGTGTTAGAAGGGGAAAGAGGGGAAGAGAGGCGTCGCAGGGAGATTTCCTACCTGAATCTGCGATGGTTTATGCAGACATTGTTAGACCGGATGGACAGAACCAGCATGCATGTGGGGTTGGAGGCCAGAGTTCCTTTTGCGGACCACCGGATTATAGAGTATGCCTGGAATGTGCCCTGGGATATGAAGTACCGTGACGGGGTGGTAAAGGCGCTGCTGCGGGCGGCAGGAAAGGAACATTTACCCCAGGAAGTGATCTACCGGAGAAAAAGTCCTTATCCCAAGACCTATGACCCCGCTTACGAACAGCTGGTGCGGGGGCATATGAGGAATGTGCTGGAAGATGCCAATGCCCCTATCAGAGAATTGATTGACGGGGAAAAGGTAAAAAAATTCATGGAGCAGCCCTCCGATTATGCCAGACCCTTCTACGGCCAGCTGATGGCAGGCCCTCAGCTGTTGGCTTATCTTTTACAGGTGAATTACTGGCTGGCGCATTATAAGGTTCGGATGCTGCACTGAAAATAAAAATTTAACAGAAAAAGCAGCAGAAAAAGGAACTGAAAGCATGGGTTTCCCAAGGCCATGCTTTCCGGGCCTTTTCTCTTGAAAAAAGGAGGTGAATGTACTATAATATTTTTCGATACATGACTCTTGGTCAATATAAGGAGCTTTTTATGGAAACAGCAAATTCTTCGGGGGCAATGGAAGAGGATTTGTGGAACTGGAAGGGGAGGGATTAAGATGGCAGGACAGCCAAAAAAGGACAAGGAAGACGGCAGTTTTATGCTGAAAGTAGCCACTTTCATAGTGGACAGGCGTAATTTGTTTTTTCTTCTTTTTGGCATTGCTCTGATTTTTTCAGTGGTGTCAATGAAGTGGGTGAAGGTGGAGAACGCCATGTCGGCATATTTGCCGGATACAACGGAAACCCGTCAGGGTCTGGATTTGATGGAGGAGCAGTTCATTACATATGGTACGGCGAAAGTAATGGTAACGAATATCCCTTATGGGGAGGCCGAAAAGATAGCAGAGAAAATTGAAAATATGGATGCCGTGATTATGATGGCCTTTGATAATACAACGGAGCATTATAACAATTTTTCTGCTTTATATGATATAACTTTTGGATATGAAGAGACGGACGAGCGGGCGTTGGAAGCGCTGGACGAAGTGGAGGCGCTGCTAAACGGCTATGATATCTATGTGTCCACTTCCATGGGCGATGCATCGGCAAAACAGATTGCCAGCGAAATGCAGATTATCAGCATCCTGGTGGCAATCGTGGTTATTTCCGTACTGTTGTTCACTTCGGAGACATGGGCGGAAGTGCCGGTGCTTCTTTTGACTTTCTGTGCGGCTGCCCTGATTACAAAGGGAACGAATTTTGCTATGGGAACGATTTCTTTTGTATCAAATTCGGTTACGATAGTGCTGCAGCTGGCATTATCCATTGACTATGCGGTTATTTTCTGCAACAGGTACAAGGAGGAGCATCGGACTTTGCCGGTGCGGGAGGCGGATATTGTGGCCTTAAGCAAATCAATTCCTGAGATTTCTTCCAGCTCCCTTACAACGGTGGGCGGGTTGATTGCCATGATGTTTATGCAGTTTGGAATCGGCAGGGATATGGCATTATGCCTGATAAGGGCAATTGTTCTAAGCCTTTTGGCTGTATTTTTGCTGATGCCGGGGCTGCTTATGCTTTTTGGAAATGCAATGGATAAAACGAAGCACAAAAGCTTTATTCCCAAGATACCTTTTGTGGGGAAGTTCGCCTATGCGACCAAACGGATTATGCCGCCGCTGTTTCTGGTGATGATAATCGGGGCATATTTGCTTTCTTCCAAATGTCCTTATGTCTATGGATATACCATGTTGGAAACCCCGGTACAGAGCGATGCCATGTTGGTGGATGAAATGATAACGGAAAGCTTTGGCGATTCCAATATGGTGGCATTGATTGTGCCGGCAGGCAATTATGAGAAAGAAAAGGAATTGCTGGAGGAACTGGATGCCCGGGAGGAAATCGACTATACGATGGGGCTTGCCAATACGGAGGCCATGGATGGGTACATGCTGACAGACAAGCTATCGGCCAGGAATTTTTCGGAGCTTCTGGAGCTGGATTATGAGGTGGCCGAGGTGCTTTATATGGCTTATGCGGTGAATGATGAAAATTATGCGAAAATTGTCAACGGACTTTCCTCATACAGCGTTCCGTTAATCGATATGTTTATGTTTCTTTATGACGAGGTGGATGAGGGATACGTCACGCTGGATGATGAATTGATGGATACGCTGGAAGATGCCCATACAAAAATGCAGATTGCCTTAGACCAGCTGCAGGGCACGGATTACAGCCGTATTCTGGTGTATCTGAATCTGCCGGAAGAAGGGGAGGAGACTTTCGCTTTCCTGGATGAAATGCATGCCATTGCCGGCAAGTATTACGAAGGCACGATTTTGATTCCGGGAGAAGCGACCAGCCAATATGATTTATATAAGACGTTCCAGAGGGATAATACGGTGGTCAATGTAGTTTCTATTCTGGCTGTTTTAGTTGTGCTGCTGTTTACCTTTATGTCAGCGGGGATGCCGGTGCTGCTGATAATGGTCATTCAGGGGGTTATCTGGATTAACTTTTCTGTTCCGGCCATACAGCAGAAGAATGTGTTTTTCATGAGCTACCTGATTGTAAGTTCGATTCAGATGGGGGCAAATATTGACTATGCAATTGTGATTTCCGGCCGCTTTATGGAGCTGAAGGAGAAAATGTCCAAGAAGGATGCCATCATAGAGACGATGAACTTTGCGTTTCCTACCATTGTAACTTCCGGCTCCATGCTTGCCCTGGCGGGTATTTTTATCGGGCAGATGTCATCGGATGGGGCTATCTGCGGTATCGGGCAGTGCCTTGGGCGGGGTACGATTATGTCTATTATCATTGTTATGTTTGTGCTTCCGCAGATTTTGCTGCTGGGGGAAAAGATTATCGACAGGACATCTTTTGCCGTGTCCATTCCGTTGAAACTGGAAAAAGGCTCCGGGCTTATCATGGTGGACGGCTATGTGCGGGGGCAGTTGAACGGTACATTTATCGGGGAGATGCATGGCCTGATAAGAGGAGATGCCAGCCTGTTTGTCACTACAGGGGAAATGCAGGTGAAGCAGGATAGCGGGGAGGATATGGCCCTGCTTATGGAGAAGAAGCAGGAGGAAGAAAAGAAGGGGCGCGAAAAGGAAGAACACGAAAAGGAAGAACCAGAAAAGGAAGAACCAGAAAAGGAAGTACAAGATAAGGAAGTACAGGAAAAGGAAGTACAAGATAAGAAGAATCAAGAAAAAGGGCAAAAGATGGAACAGGAGGAGGGGCGGCAATGAGATATAGAAAATGGATGGCAAGACTATTATCTATGGGAATGGCATTGGCGCTGGCCTGCAATATGTTCCCTATGCAGAATTTGAGGGCGGCGGAGATAAAGGATGGGGAAGAAGTGTCTGATGCCGGGAAAGAAGTATCGGATACAGAAGCATCCGGAGAGGAAGAGGAAGGAACGGCAAAGGATGCAGAAGCATCTGGAGCGAAAGGGGAAAGAACGGAAAAGAATACAGAAGCATCTGGCACGAAAGAGGAAGGAACGGCAAAGAATACAGAAACATCTGGTAAGAAAGAGGATGGAACGGCAAAGGAGTCAGAGGCATCGGATGCGGAAGGGGAAGACACAGCAGGAGCAGAAGAAGAGCATCCTCAGGAAGTGGTGGAAATCAATACGGTGGAGGATTTCCTTGCATTTGGGAATCAATGTTTTATAGATTCCTGGTCTGCCAATAAGCTGGTGTTCTTAAACGAGGACATAGATTTAACGGGAACGGATTTTGAAGCCATCCCTGTATTTGCAGGTACTTTTCAGGGGCAGGGGCATACCATTTCAGGATTCTCTTATAAGGGAAGTGGTTATGTGGCCGGTTTGTTCCGTTACATAGAAAAAAGCGGGGTAGTGGAAGATTTGAAGCTTAAGGGGGAAGTGATTGCCTCCGATGAAAAGGAATGTATCGGCAGCCTGTGCGGCGTGAATTACGGAACTATCAAGAACTGCAGTTTCCAGGGGAATGTGAGCGGGAGGACTACGGTAGGCGGCCTGGTAGGCGTCAACGAGGGAACGGGTACGATTCTGAACAGTTATGCGGGCGGCCGTGTGACCGGTTACTATTCCACAGGCGGGCTGGTGGGAAAAAACCATGGCTCCATTTCCCGCTGTGCGAACCGCACTTGCGTCAATAATGACAGCCAGTGGGTGGAAGAAGACGATGAAATGGGGGTTGGGATTTTCTTAAGCATTAATATCAGCGATTCGGAGACGGAGATGTTCAGCGGCGTGGATGCTGGTGGTATTGCAGGATATTCGGACGGCCTGATTACCAGATGTATCAATTACGGCAGGGTGGGCTATGAGCATACCGGCTATAATATCGGGGGAATTGCGGGCAGGCAGTCGGGCATCGTATCATTTTGTACAAATGATGGAGCAGTATATGGAAGAAAAGATGTGGGTGGTATCGTAGGGCAGATGGAGCCTTTTATAGAGGTGGATGAGGCCACATCTTTGCGCAGCGCCGTGGATAAGCTTCATGAACTGATAGAAAAGACCATAGATGATATGGAAAATGCTAAAAATGCGGTGAAAGAAGATTTTGACAAGCTGGCGGATTACAGCGATGGAGCCGCGGATGCGGGGGATGCGCTGGCGGAACAGATTGCGGATTTTGTGGATGGAAATATGGAGCAGGCGCAGCTTGTTACAGACCGTATAGGCCATGTGACGGATATGCTTCCGGATGTTTTCGATGATATTTATGAGGCGGAGGACAGTTTTTCCAAAATAAACGGGGACTTGTCAGGGATGTTTGATAAGCTGGGCAGCATAGGCGATATCAGCGGCGAGTATGAGGAAACAGATTATAACCGGCTATCTTTATTATCGACAGTGGGCGGCAGCATTTTAAGTATCCAGCATTACCCAAAGGCCGGGGAGAGCGTTCATATTATGGTAGAGCCGGATAAGGATTATGGATTAAGTGAAATCCGTGCCATAGATGCCAATGGGAATGGGATTCCCATGCAGAGGGAAAGCGGAAAGGATTATACATTTGTTATGCCTGAACCCAATGTGAAAGTGGAAGCTTATTTTAGCTATCAGGGTGAAAAGGGCGGTGTGGATGCCGCCGGGGATGGAAGCATAGACGGGGAGATGGGGGCGGATGAAGATGAAAATGCAGACGGAATGAACGGGATTGCAGGACCGGGAGGAAACGCGCCATCGGATAACGCCGGGCAGCCGGGAGGAAGCGCACCATCGGATAATACCGGACAGCCAGGCGGAAATACGCCATCGGATAATGCCGGACAGCCAGGCGGAAACGCGCCATCGGATAATGCCGGGCAGCCGGGCGGAAATTCACCATCGGATAATTCTGGGAGGCCAAACGGAAGCGGAGATGCGAATGAGGGTGCGCCATCGGGCAATCCAGGACAGCCGGGAGAAGGGAGCACATCAGGCGGAGGAAATTCATCGGGAGAAGCAGGAGGCGGGAATGGAGCGTCCGGCGGCATCCAGCCCGGGGAAAACGGAAGTGGGAATGGAGGTGCGCCATCGGATAATTCTGGGCAGCCTGGGGAAACCAGCCAGCCGCAGGAATCCGCCCAGACGGATGGGAACAGCCAGGCAAGGGCTTTTGGCAATTTGAATTCTTCCATAGAAATTAGCAAAACGGAAAGCGGACAGTACACGCAGAAGATGCTTTTCAGCGAAGGAACGCAGAGCGTGCCGGAAATCGGTATCGCTTTGGAAGATGTGAAAAGTCAGGAAAGTAATACGGTAACGGATCAAACCCCTCAGCAGGAAGAAGGGAAGAAAAAGGCGACTGCTATTGAGTTAAGTTCTAATTTGAGCGGAAGTGCATCCTGGGAGATAAATGGGAGCAGTGCAACGGTAACAGTAATACCGGACGGCGCCTATACCGTAAGCAAAACCCCTTCTGTAACGGAAAGCGGACAGGGCATTGCGGTATCCAAATCGGAAAAAAGCGAGTATGCGTATACCTTTGAGGTAAAAGAAGGCGGGTTTTACCGGGTGGATATTACTTTTGAAAAAAGAGATAAATCCCAGTCCGTGGGCAGCGCAAAGGAGAATATCAACAATGCCCTTAAGGCACAGCAGGCTGCAGCGGAAAAGGTAAATGCTGTAATGAAAGAAATTCAGGAGAGCGGAAGCGCAAGCGCCGAGCAGCTTAACAGGCTGGCGGAAGGAATGGCAGAGATGTCGGATGCCGCCTCCGCAGTGATGAGCAATTTGAATGTGGTGATGAATATTGCGGGGCAGCAGGCTTCGGATGTACTGGAAGCTGTTGGCGGCGACATGAAAAATGTGGCAAAGCATTTGCAGGATGTGACGGACTCCGTCAAGTCGGCCACCAGGGATGTACGCAGTATCGTAGATTATGTGAACGGACAGTCGGATATACGGTTTTCAAAGTTGGGCGCGGAATTCGATGTAAACAGGGAAAATCTGCGCAGCCAATTAAAGGGAATGTCGGAGAGCCTGAAAGGACTGAGTGGAAATGCTTCCAATTATTCCGATATTGTGAACGACGATTTGAGGGCGGTGAACCATCAGATAAATGTGATTTTTAATATTTTGGCGGACAATATAGTGAACTATAACGATATCAGTATTGAGGAACTTTATAAAGATATTGATTTAGAGGATATAGAAAGCATTACTACCGGCAAAACAGATACATGTACGAACAGGGGGATTGTAAAAGGCGATATTAATATAGGCGGTATAGCGGGCGCTATGTCCATCGACGAGGAAGACCCGGAGGACAGCGCAGCGGGAAAAGTGGATTATCAGATTGGCAGGAGATACTTTACCAAATGCATTATTACGGACAGCGTGAATGAAGGATACATTACGGCGAAAAAGGACGGTGCGGGCGGCATTGTAGGATATATGCGGCATGGTATTGTTGTGGATTCGGAAGGGTACGGCAGTGTGGAAAGCACGGAAGGCAGTTATGTAGGCGGTATTTGCGGGGAATCTTTTACAATGATTAAAGGCTGTTATGCGCTCTGTGCGGTCTCCGGAAAAAAGAATGTGGGCGGCATTGCAGGATTTGCGGATACGGTAAAAGATTGTTATGCGATGGTGGACTGCAGCGCATCCACAGGGAGAAAGGGCGCTATTGCAGGGCAGACAGTGGACTATGACGATGCCCTGAATGAGGAAGAGGTGAAGGTAAGCGGCAACTATTACGTGGGTGAAAACCTTTATGGGATAGATGATATCAGCTATGCGGGAATTGCAGAGCCGATTAGTTACGAAGAGCTGCTTCAAAAAGAAGGCCTTCCCCAGGAGTTTCGCCATTTGAAGGTGATTTTCCGGGTAGAGGATGCTTATCTGGGCACACAGGAGGTCGCATTCGGGGATAGCCTTGCCGGGCTGGAATATCCGGAGATTCCCGAAAGAGAAGGGTATTACGGGATTTGGCCGGATTGCTCGGATAAAATGATGACGGGCAATCTGTTGGTAGAAGGGGAATACAAAGAAGATGTGACAGTAGTGGAGAGCAATGAGAAGCAGGAGGCGGATGGGGAAGCTGGCTATGAAAAACCCTACGCCCTGGTGGAGCAGCGATTTACAGAAAACACGGTGCTGCGAGCTGCTATCAGCGATAGCGAACCGCCGGAAGCAGTGCATGGCAAAGAGTATGTGGTTTATGATATTGCACTGGAAAATGTGGAAATCAAGGATGCGGATACTTTTGCAGTCCGGCTCTATAATCCATATAAGGACGCTGTGGTATGGGGATGTAAAGACGGGATATGGAGAGAGCTGGAGAGCAAGGCCAGGGGTGAATATTTACAGGTGGATATGGCCGGAACAGAACAGATTTTCTGCATTGTACAGCAGACGTCTTCTCTCTGGATAATAATAGCCGGTACGGCAGGCGGGCTGGTATTAGTGGCTTTGCTTGTGCTTGTGGGGAAAAAGAGAAAGCGCTTCCATAAAAAATAAGAACGAGATAGCCTTTGGCATTTATCATGCCTGATGAAGGGGTTGTTGCAGATAGTTTGCTGATTTTACAATATATAGTTGAAGCATTTCGGATGTCCATACTATATATTGGGTGGATTCATCATTTTGCAACAACCCCTTCACTTGCGTAAGCTACAGGCGGACGCTGATGGCAAAGTTCTATGAAATGGGAGTGACTTCCAGAAAAGTCAGCCCTAAAATAAAAACGATACCTGAATTTGATAAATCTGGGTATCTTGCATAAACTTAGGAGTTAGTATACCCTAACACATTGGTTAGTTTGATGAAACTGTGGTTAGTGGCGAAAATATCATTGACAAAGTCCGCAAGGCGTAATATTATAATATATGGTTAGTAGATGCTAACTACTGCTGAACATAAGGATGTCTGACGAAGTCTGGCATCCGTTGCTTCGCCCATATAGTTAGTGAAAACTAATACATATTCCAAAGAAGGTGAATGAATGATGCCGCTTACACTGGCAGAAGTAGGAGAGGAAAATATTATCAGGAAAATCGGGGGAAAGCAGGAGATAAAGACACATCTGGAGAACCTTGGTTTTGTTGTGGGAGGAGAGGTCACGGTGATAAATGCCATCGGGGGCAATGTCATCGTAAACGTAAAGGATTCCCGTATTGCGGTTAGTAAAGAGATGGCGCAGAAGATTATGGTTTGAGCAAAACTTTTAGAAATGAGGAGGAAGAAAGAAATGAAAACACTGAAAGAATCAAAAGTCGGTGATACTGTGCGGGTTGTCAGACTCCACGGCGAGGGGGCGGTCAAGCGCCGGATTATGGACATGGGGCTGACCAAGGGTGTGGATGTGCAGATTCGCAAGGTGGCACCCTTGGGAGATCCGATGGAAGTGACCGTCCGCGGCTATGAACTTTCCATCAGGAAAGCGGATGCGGAAATGATTGAAGTGGAAAGTGTGTAGAGGACTTCTAAGCGGTTAAAGACCACCGTATGAAATTTTGGGTTACACATGGAAGAATGGGAAGCATTCTTTTTTACCTTATAGGAAAGTCCGTCATCAGACGGACATGAATTGACGAAGAACCGAAGGTTCTTCATGAAGTGGCAAAGCCACTTTTTTATCAAAGCAATAGTTAGGCATAACTAATGAGAGAACGGAAAAAGATTGATATTGAAAATTTTCAATCCAGAGTTTGTGTCTGCACGGCCCCCACAAACTCCATTATGCATAAAAAGCCGTGCAGAAATGAGGAAAAAATATGAATATGCGAATTGCTCTTGCGGGCAACCCGAACTGTGGAAAGACCACACTATTCAATGCATTGACCGGCTCCAATCAATTTGTCGGGAACTGGCCGGGTGTCACGGTAGAAAAAAAGGAAGGGAAGCTAAAGAGGCATGACGGCGTTACGCTTACTGATCTTCCCGGTATTTATTCCCTTTCCCCCTATACATTGGAGGAAGTGGTGGCAAGAAACTATCTGATCAATGAGCGCCCCGATGCGATCTTGAATATCATTGATGGTACGAACTTAGAGAGAAACTTATATCTGACCACACAGCTCACTGAGCTTGGCATTCCTGTCGTTGTTGCCATTAATATGATGGATGTAGTGGAGAAAAACGGCGACAAGATCAACACAGGGGAGCTGTCGAGGGCTTTGGGCTGTAAGGTGGTAGAGATTTCCGCCCTGAAAGGAAACGGTATCATGGAGGCGGCAGAGGCTGCAATGGATGCGGCAAAAAACGGAAAGACAGTTCCTATGCATACCTTTTCGGGAACAGTGGAGCATGCCCTTGCCCATATCGAGGAGGCGGCGGTACATGGATTGCCGGAGGAACGGCAGCGGTGGTATGCAATCAAGCTGTTTGAGCGGGACGACAAGGTTTTAGAGCAGTTGAAGCTGGATGAGTCTGTCCTTTCCCATATTGAAACGGACATCAAGGCAGCCGAGGCGGAGATGGATGACGATAGCGAATCCATCATCACCAATGAGAGGTATATTTATATCGGCAGCATTATAAAAGGATGCTTGAAGAAAAAGTCCGCAGGAAAACTGACACATTCCGATAAAATTGACAGGATTGTCACAAACCGCTTTTTAGGGCTTCCGATTTTCGCAGCAATTATGTTCCTTGTGTATTATATATCCATGGTGACGGTGGGAGCTTCTGCCACAGACTGGGCAAATGACGGGTTGTTCGGCGATGGTTTCCATCTGTTTGGCATCGGTTCTTCCGCTTACGGGGAGGCGGCTGAAGAATACGGAGATGCGGCGCTTATTGTGGACGGTTATGATGGCTATGTGGAAGAAAACGGTACGGCTCCCACGGGCGATTTTTCTTATGAAGTGGAAGATGAAGAAACATTGGAAGTGACAGTGGAAACGGCATCCCTGGCAGATTACGAGTCTGCGCTTGCGGTGATGGAGCAGTATGGCGATGAACCTGACCCGGCGGCTTACGGGGTGTGGATACCCGGAATCCCGGTCCTTGTAGGGAACGGACTTGAGGCTGCGGGAGTGGCGGACTGGCTTGCGGGGCTGATAGGCGATGGTATCATAGCCGGTGTGGGTGCGGTTCTTGGCTTTGTGCCGCAGATGCTTGTTCTTTTCCTGTTCCTCGCGTTTCTTGAGGCGTGTGGATACATGGCGCGTATCGCATTTGTACTTGACCGTATCTTCCGTAAGTTCGGGCTGTCCGGCAAATCTTTTATCCCGATGCTCATCGGTACCGGCTGCGGTATTCCGGGAATCATGGCATCGAGGACGATAGAGAATGAACGTGACCGCAGAATGACGATTATGACAACAACCTTTATCCCCTGTGGTGCAAAAGTGCCGTTTATTTCCATGGTGGCCGGCGCGATTTTCGGTGGCTCCGCATGGGTGGCAACGAGTGCATATTTTGTGGGCATGGCAGCGATTATCATTTCCGGTATCATGTTAAAGAAGACAAAAATGTTCGCCGGCGATCCGGCCCCCTTTGTTATGGAGCTCCCGGCTTATCATATGCCCACGGCAGGCAATGTCCTGCGCTCCATGTGGGAACGCGGATGGTCCTTTATCAAGAAGGCGGGTACGATTATTCTGCTTTCTACCATCGTTATCTGGTTTACGACTTATTTTGGGTTTACTTCGGAAGGATTCAGGATGCTCGCCGAAGAGGAAATGGATCAGTCACTCCTTGCGGCGATAGGCGGTGCAATCGCATGGATTTTTATACCGCTGGGCTGGGGAAACTGGCAGGCGGCGGTGGCATCCATCACAGGTCTTGTGGCGAAGGAAAATATTGTCGGCACAATGGGTATTCTCTATCCCGGAGGCTGGCCTGAGATTGGTGCGAACTTCAGTATGGTTGCGGGATATTCTTTCCTTGTATTCAACCTTTTGTGTGCGCCCTGCTTTGCGGCAATTGGTGCAATCAAACGGGAAATGAACAATGCGAAGTGGACGTGGTTTGCCATCGGCTATCAGTGTGGATTAGCCTATGCGGTGGCGCTGATGGTTTACCAGATTGGTTCGGCATTTACGGGAAATCTGAATGTCATCGGCCTGCTGGCTGCCATTGCTATTCTCGGAGGTATGATTTATATGCTGGTCAGGCCGTATAAGGAGGAAACAAAGCTGACTGTAAACATGAAACTGAAAATGGTAAGGTAACAGCGCGAAAAGTGCTTCTAAAGACATCCCGCCATTGGACGGGATGCCAAGAAGCACTTTTTGTGTGGGAGAATGCAAAGGGATAAATTTGCTTTTAAGAACAGGCATTCTCCATATAGATATATGACAGCCCGGTTTATCCGGGCTGTCATACTAGTTCCTCTCTAAAATGGACAGGATACATTTTTTCATCGCTTCATAACTTTCCGGGGTTATGTCATGTTCCATCTTGCAGGCGTCGCTTGCCGCGATTTTGGGGTCAACGCCAAGGTGGATCAGCCAGTCCGTCAGCAGGGTGTGGCGTTCGTAGACTCTTTCCGCCATCTTTTTGCCTTCGTCTGTCAGCTGGAGATAGCCGTCCTCCGAAACGGTGATGTATCCGCGGTTTTTCATGTTTTTCACGGCAACGCTTACGCTGGGTTTTGAAAAATTCAGCTCAGTGGCTACATCGATGGAGCGCACGGCAGAAAAGCGTTTGCTCAGGATAAGTATTGTTTCAAGGTAATCCTCAAGGGATTCTTCGGCTTTGTGCTGTATATAACTCATGGTATCACTGTACTCCTTTCCGGGACGGAAACTGCCCGTAAGGTTATCCTAACACTTTAGGGAAAGGGTTGCAAGCCATTTAATTTGATTCAATTTGATTCAAAATAAACAAAAATGTATGTTTATTCTGCATAAAGTGTTATAATAAAAAATAGTTGCCAAATATTGGGCTCAAAATATATATTACTGCATATTGAAGTGCCAAAGAAAAAGTAATAGATACCGGATGGGCACTTGCAGAACCGGAGGAAATACCGGAATAAGTATTGGAACAAATACTGGAGGAAGTTATAATGAAAAGATTTAAAAGATTTCTATCACTATTTTTACCATTTTTTATTGTACTTTCTTTGTGCGGCAGCATGCAGATGGAGGCGAAAAGCCCGGAAAAATCGGCGGGCGGGAATGATTTAGATGCCCTGGAGGTGCATTTTATTGATGTGGGGCAGGGGGATGCGGCCCTGATTAAGTGCGGTGATGCAGCGATGCTGATTGATGCGGGGGAAAATGACCAAGGCACACTGGTGCAGAATTATATCCGCAAGCAGGGGGTAAAATCCCTGGATTATCTGATTGTGACCCATCCCCATTCCGACCATTGCGGCGGCGCGGATGTGATTATTTCCAAATATGACATTGATACGATTATCATGCCTAACTATTCCAAGGATACGGCTACGTATCGGGATGTGATAAAGGCCATGGATTATAAGGGGTATGAGATTACCAGCCCGGAAGTGGGAGACAGTTATAAACTGGGTGATGCGGAGTTTACCATTATTGCCCCTAATAAAGAGGACTATGGGGATGATGAGAATAATTATTCCGTAGGAATTATTTTAGAACATGGCAGCAGGAAGTTTGTCTTTACCGGGGATGCGGAGGAAGAGGCAGAAGCGGATATCGTGGGTAACGGGATTGATATATCCGCGGATGTGTTGAAGATAGCCCATCATGGAAGCCGGACTTCTTCTACAGAAGAATTTATCCGTGCAGTGAAGCCGGAATATGCGGTCATAAGCTGCGGGGAAAATAATGAATATGGGCATCCCCATGCGGCAACTTTAAATACGCTGAGAGGTATGGGCGTGAAAGTGTTCCGTACCGATGAACAAGGTTCATTAATTGCTGCTTCGGATGGAAAAGAAATCACTTGGAATGCGGCGCCTTCCGATACATGGAAAGCCGGCGAACCCACTCAGTCCAGCGTTGGAACAAATGGAAAAGCCGGTTCGGATGGGGCATATGCCGGGAATGCCGCTGCTGTTCAGGATAACGATAGACAGCCGGCTTCCGGAGCGGGCGATAAAACTGCAGGCGAAAACAAATCCCAGAAAGAAGAACCTGCACCGGCAGTGGAAGAGCCGGAACAGGCAGTGCCGCAGGATACCCAAGGGCTTACTTATATTTTAAATGTGAAAACAAAAAAATTCCATGTTCCTTCATGCAGTTCTCTGCCGACAACCAATCGGAGCGATTCCGCTCTAAGCAGAGATGAAATCATTGCGCAAGGCTATGTGCCATGCAAAAGATGCAATCCATAGGATAAGTTCAGATAGTTTTGAAGCTGTCTGAACTGCTGCAATACATAAGCAAGTGGAGGTCATGCGGGGAAAAGCGGTAATATTGTGATTGTGATAAAATAAATCAAGGGGAGAGGGTGAAGGATGAAAAAGAGAAAGCGGTTGTCCGGGATATTTTATGCAGTGGGGCTGATTATGATGCTTTTGGTGGTTGCGCTCTGCCTTCCGCTGGCATTGCCCCGGCTGTTAGGTTTTGAAGCCTATGCCATTATCAGCGGCAGCATGGAACCACAGATTCCAGTGGGCAGCCTTGTGTACGCAAAGGCGATGGCTCCGGAGGAAGTAGAAGCCGGCGACGTTATTGTTTTTTACGGGGGAAGGGCCGGGGAGGCGGTGACAACCCACCGCGTAGTTGAAAACAGGAATGCCGATAGGGAGTTTATTACCCGCGGGGATGCTAATGCAGGAGATGACATGGAGGCCAGACCTTATGAGAGTTTGATTGGGAGAGTGGAGCATATTCTGCCCCATTTCGGACGGCTGTCGCTGATGATGTCTATGGCATCCGGAAAGACAGGGATGGTTTGTTTTCTGGGAGCGGCACTCATATTTTGCATTTTAGGAGGGGTTTTAAAGAAAGATGGCAGTGAAGGGCAGCCGGAAGACAAGGAAGCAGGGAAAGATAGCGGAAGAGAACTGTCCAAAGCTGGAGGGGCAGTGAGCAGCAGTTCAGGAATGCCCACAGAGGGCACAGTGCCGGGAAAGCGGGCAGTGAAGGCCATAATAATTGTGCTCCTGGCCATATTCCTTTGTTCAGTAAGCGTCCTTGCAGTCAATCTGTACCGGTATTGGTCAAACAGGCAGCTGTATAAGGATGCGGCCGGAGAATATACTTATGATGCAATGGGAAAAAACTCAGGCGGATTGGGCAACGGGAATGAAGGAGAGGGCAGTGGAAAGGGTGAAGATAATGGCAATGGGGAAGAAAAACCTCCAATTGCTGTAGATTTCCACAGGCTGCAGGAAATGAACGGGGACGTGGCTGGCTGGATTTATTGCGAAGGAACGCCTATTAATTATCCTGTGATGAAAGGGGCGGACAATGATTTTTACCTTGGGCATAGCTATGATGGAGCTAACAGCAGATCAGGATCTATTTTTGTGGAAGCGGCCAACCGGCCGGGGTTCGCGGATGCTAACACGATTCTTTACGGGCATCATATGAAAGACGGCTCCATGTTTGCATCCTTGGAGAAATGGGCTGACCAAGAATTCTATGAGGAACATCCGGTTATGTGGCTGTTTACGCCAAAACAGGATTATAAAGTCATTTTGTTTAGCGGCTATACAACGGCGGCGAACTCGGAAGCCTATACGATTTTTTCCGATTCCGGCAAGGAATTGGAGGAATACCTGGAGAAGTGCATCGGGAAGTCTGACTTTGAGGCAGATGTATCGGATAGGATACAAGAGGAGGGTACGGGAAATATAGCAGATAAGTATATCGTGCTTTCTACCTGTTCTTATGTATTCGAAGATGCCCGCTATGTTATTCACGGCTTTTTAGTGCCGGTGGGATAGCGGGGGTAAGAGAAGGGTTAAATAATATATCCGGCTCAAAATTTGAGTAAACCTAGAAAGGAGCAAATGATAACATGGAAAAAAATTTTCAGAAATGCATCAACGGGATACAGCACATAGGGATTCCCACCAATGATATCTCGAAAACAATCGCTTTTTATGAAATGCTGGGTTTCCAGGTAGCCTACAGGACATTGAATGAAAAAGCAAATGAGGAAGTGGCCTTCCTGGAACTAGGCGATGTGGTTATTGAAACCTATGAAAGCAAAAATGCAGCATTAAAAAGCGGTGCCTTAGACCATCTGGCTTTAGACACCAGTGATATTCAGGGTGCTTACCGGCTGGCAAAGGAAAAGGGCTGTCGAATTCTGGACGATGGCATCCAGTTCCTGCCGTTTTGGGAGAATGGGGTAAATTTTTTTACTATTTTAGGCCCTAACGAAGAAAAGATTGAGTTTTGCCAGCGTTTATAAGCAAAAATCTATAAATACGGGGAATTTTTTACCTTACAGGAAAGTCCGTCATCAGCCGGATATGAAGTGGAAAATAGCCAGTTCATTGAATACCACTCTGCAAACAGTCAATGCAGTCAACTTAAAGAGAAATCACCTTGCTATGAAAATAACGCTCATAGCAAGGTGCAATTAGAATCACTTCTTCAAATTCTTCTGTGCCGTAGAAAGCATCAGTTTAATCCGGTTCAGCTGGTTTACCTCGCTGGCTCCCGGGTCATAATCAATAGCCACAATATTAGCCAGCGGATAATGCTTTCTGATTTCCTTAATAACCCCTTTTCCCACCACATGGTTGGGCAGGCAGCCGAAGGGCTGGGTGCAGACGATGTTGGTCACACCGCTGTGAATCAGCTCCAGCATCTCGCCGGTCAAAAACCAGCCTTCCCCGGTCTGGTTGCCGATGGAAACGATGGACTTGGCATATTCCACCAGTTGGTAAATGCTCACCGGGGGTGTAAAATGTTTGCTTTTCTCAAAGGCTTTTCTGGCAGGAGTCCGCAAAAATTCCACGGCATCAATCCCCAGCCTGGAAACCATGGCAGTTTTCCGGCTCGTGCCCAGTTCTTCCGCCTTATAAATCTGGTTATAGAAGCAATAGAGCATGAAATCCAGCAAATCCGGCACCACAGCTTCCGCCCCTTCCGACTCCAGCAGCTCTACCAGATGATTGTTGGCGGCAGGCGCAAATTTTACGAGAATTTCCCCCACAATACCTACCTTTGGCTTGGGAATATCGGAAATGGGGATGGCATCGAAGTCTTCAATGATTTCTTTACACATCTTTTTAAATTTCCAGGGATTTAAATGTTTGGCGGATACGAAATCCTGGCATTTCTTTAACCACTTGGCATGAACTTTTTCCACAGCCCCCGGTTCTTTCTCGTAAGGCCGCATCCGATAAATGCAGCGCATGAAAATATCGCCGAACACGGCGCCGAAGGCGGCACGGCTGAGCAAATCCGCATTTAGTTTAAATCCAGGATTGGTTTCAATGCCCGCCATATTGATGGAAATTACGGGTATCTGGGGCATCCCTGCTTTTTCCAGGGCTCTCCGTATGAAGCCCACATAATTGGTAGCGCGGCAGCCGCCGCCTGTTTGGGACATGATGACCGCCACCTTGTCTAAATCATATTCGCCGGACAAAAGGGCGTCCATAATCTGGCCCACCACCATGAGGGAAGGGTAGCAGGCATCGTTGTTCACATATTTTAACCCCACATCCACAGCCCGTTTATTGTCATTGGACAATACTTTGAAACGGTAGCCGCATGCATGGAAAGCCGGCTCCAGCACTTCGAAGTGGATGGGCGACATCTGGGGGCAGAGTATGGTATATGTCTGGCGCATTTCTTCCGTAAAAGCCACTTTTTGGATGGCGGAGGAACGGATTTTGCGCTGCTGCTGTTTCTGTTCCCTGACGCGGATTGCGGAAAGCAGGGAACGGATGCGGATACGGGCCGCACCCAAATTGCTGACCTCATCGATTTTCAGGCAGGTATATATTTTATCGGAAGCGGTGAGGATGTCGTTGACCTGATCGGTAGTGACGGCATCCAGGCCGCAGCCGAATGAGTTTAACTGAATCAAATCTAAATCATCCCGGGTTTTTACAAAGCTGGCTGCCGCATACAGTCTGGAGTGGTACATCCACTGGTCGGAGACAATCAAAGGACGTTCCGGTTCGGCCAGATGGGAGACGGAATCTTCCGTCAATACGGCAATCCCATAGGAAGTAATCAACTCAGGAATGCCGTGGTTGATTTCCGGGTCGATATGGTAGGGCCGTCCGGCCAGGACAATCCCCCGTATATGATTTTCTTCCATATAGCGGAGGGTTTCTTCCCCTTTTTTCTTAATATCTTCCCTGGCATTGCCCAGTTCTGTCCAGGCTGCATCCGCCGCATCAATGACTTCCTGGGCGGGGATTTCAGAAAATTCCTTAATCAGCGCTTCGGTGGCGGTGCGGATATCCCGGAAGGACATGAAGGGATTGCGCAAGAGCATTTCCCCACGCCCGATTTCCTCCACATTATTTTTAATATTCTCCGAATAGGAGGTAACGATAGGGCAGTTATAGTGGTTGTTAGCCGCCTCGAATTCATTGCGCTCATAAAAGAGGGCAGGATAGAAGATAAAATCCACTTTTTCATGAATCAGCCAGCTTACATGGCCATGAGCCAGTTTAGCCGGGTAGCATTCCGATTCGCTGGGGATGGATTCTATGCCAAGCGAATAAATATTATGGTTGGAAAGGGGGGAAAGTACTACCTGATATCCCAGTCTGGTAAAAAAGGTGAACCAGAAGGGGTAGTTCTCGTACATATTTAAAACCCGTGGAATGCCCACCTTCCCTCTTTTTGCCGCATCCGCCAAAAGAGGTTCATATCCAAAAATTCTTTTTAGCTTATATTCAAAAAGGTTAGGGATGGTGTCTTTGCTTTTGGATTTCCCAAGCCCCCGTTCGCAGCGGTTGCCGGAAATGAACTGGCGGCCTCCGCTGAATTTATTGATAGTAAGCCTGCAATTGTTGGTGCAGCCTTTGCATTTTGCCATGCTTGTTTCAAACTGAAGAGACTGTATCTGCCCGATGGTGAGCATGGTGGTGGCATAGCCCTCTTCGTAGCGTTCCCTGGCAATCAGGGCAGCGCCGAAAGCCCCCATAATGCCCGCAATATCCGGACGGATGGCCTCACAGCCTGCGATTTTTTCAAAACTGCGAAGTACCGCATCGTTATAGAAGGTGCCGCCTTGCACTACGATATTTTTCCCAAGCTCCGAGGCGTCGGATACTTTGATAACCTTAAAAAGGGCATTCTTAATGACAGAATAGGCCAGGCCGGCAGAAATATCCGCCACTTCCGCGCCTTCCTTCTGCGCCTGTTTTACCTTGGAATTCATGAAAACGGTACAGCGGGTTCCCAAGTCGATGGGGTGTTTGGCGAACAAAGCCGCCTGGGCGAAATCCTCCACGCTGTAATTTAAGGATTTAGCAAAAGTTTCGATAAAAGACCCGCAGCCGGAGGAGCAGGCCTCGTTTAACTGGACACTGTCTACTGTCTGGTTTTTGATTTTAATGCATTTCATATCCTGTCCGCCGATATCCAGGATGCAGTCAACCTCCGGGTCAAAGAAGGCGGCAGCGTAATAATGGGCCACCGTTTCCACTTCCCCGTCATCCAATAAAAAGGCTGACTTTAACAAGGCCTCCCCGTAACCGGTAGAGCAGGAACGGACGATATGTACGTCTTCGGGGAGCAGCCGGTAGATTTCCTTGATGGAGCGGATTGCCGTCTTTAACGGGCTTCCGTCATTGCTGCTGTAGAAGGAATACAAAAGGGAGCCATCCTCAGCCACCAAGGCTACCTTAGTGGTAGTGCTGCCGGCATCAATGCCAAGGAAGCAGCGCCCGTGATAGGAAGACAGGTCTGAGGTTTCCACATGGTGCATGGAATGACGGCTTTTGAAAGCATCATAAGCATCTTCATCGGCGAATAAAGGCTCCATCCTTTCCACCTCAAATTCCATCTTGATATCGGAGGAAAGTTTGGCATCCATTTCTTCCATGGAATAATGCACCTCTTCTTTCGCGTTCAGGGCAGAGCCTATGGCGGCGAAGAGATGGGAATGGTCCGTTTGGATAATATGCTCATCGTCCAATTTCAGGGTGCGGATAAAAGCCTCCTTAAGCTCGGAGAGAAAATGCAGCGGGCCGCCCAGGAAAGCCACATGCCCTCTGATTGGCTTGCCGCAGGCCAGCCCGGAAATGGTCTGGTTTACCACCGCCTGGAAAATGGAGGCGGAAAGGTCTTCCTTCGTCGCGCCTTCGTTGATTAACGGCTGGATGTCGGACTTCGCAAATACGCCGCAGCGGGCCGCAATCGTATATAATGACTGATATTTTTTCGCATATTCATTCAGGCCGGAAGCATCTGTCTGCAGCAGGGAGGCCATCTGGTCGATGAAAGAGCCGGTGCCCCCGGCGCAGATGCCGTTCATACGCTGCTCCACATTGCCGTCCTCGAAATAAATGATTTTTGCATCTTCCCCGCCCAGCTCTATGGCCACATCCGTTTTAGGGGCAAACTCCTGCAGGGTGGTGGAGACAGCGATAACCTCCTGTACAAAAGGAACTTGCAGGTGGTTGGCAAGGGTAAGCCCGCCTGAGCCGGTAATCATGGGGTGGAGCTCCACGTTGCCCAGCATCTCATAGGCTTTTTTTAACAGGCCTGCCAGAGTCTCCCTGATATTTGCATAATGCCGTTCATAATCGGAAAATAATATTTTATGGGCATCATCCAAAATTGCTATTTTTACTGTGGTCGAACCAATGTCGATTCCCAGAGTATAATGTAACTGATTCATAGTATCCGCCCTTTCTTTTTACTTTTTTGCTTTGTTTTGCCATCCAGATTCTTCCTATTATTATGTATCACAAAAGAGTCTTTGGGCATACCTAGACATTATACGACACGGTTTTGCAAAATGCAATGAATCATTGCTAAGAATTTGTAAAGAATTCATTTAGAAATGTTAAATATTTATGATTGCAGCAGAAACCGTATATAGTTTATTTACTTTTAAATGGTAGGATGTTAGAATATATTCACGTGCAGGCTATGAAAATGCCGTTGTTTTAGTTAAAGTTTGAAGTTGGCGCGAAAACAGCGCAGAAACGGGGATTGTAGGATTATGATGAGTAATTTTGAAAAGAAATTTGGTAAATATGCGATTAACAATCTTTCGCTTACATTAATCATGTGTTATGCGGCCGGGTATTTGATAGAAATGGTGCTGCCGGGGCTTTTTTATTTCTTGACGTTAAATCCCTATGCCATTATACATGGGCAGGTTTGGCGGCTGGTGACGTGGATTTTAATACCGCCGGATTCTTCCAACTTGTTTTTCGTGCTGCTGATGCTTTATTTTTATTATTCGCTCGGTACGTCATTGGAAAGGACATGGGGAACCTACCGTTATAATGTATATATTTTTTCCGGTATGCTGTTTACCATTATCGGCAGCTTTTTGATGATGGGCTATTGCTATTTGGTCCGGCCTGCAGATATGGTGGCATATGGCCCCAGCGTATTCTTTTCCGCAGTTTCCCCGCTGTTTAGTACTTATTATGTAAATATGTCCATTTTCCTGGCTTTTGCGGCTACTTTCCCGGAAGTGCAGGTATTGCTGATGTTTATCATACCCATAAAAGTGAAGGTGCTGGGCATCATATATGGGGTTATGCTCATCGCCAATTTTATCCAGGGCAGCGCTTACAGCAGGTTCGCCATGGCGGCTTCCTTGTTTAACTTCGTAGTATTTTGGATAACCAGCAAAAACCATATCCATATGTCGCCCAAACAGGTAAAAAGGCGGCAGGAATACCGGCGGGAAGTGAAGCGGAATACGGGGGTGACCAAGCATAAATGCGCGATTTGCGGGAGGACGGAGTTGGACAGCCCGGATTTGGAATTCCGTTTCTGCTCCAAATGCAACGGGAATTATGAATATTGCCAGGAGCATTTGTTTACCCATCAGCATGTGAAGTAGCGGTTTTGGCGGTGCTGGAAGCCGCAAGCTCCACTACGCCGTCGTTTCGCGAACGTTGATGAATGGGCTGTCAGAATCAGGAGGAAAAAGGGTGAACAGGGAAGTTATATTTGCCAGGACATTGGAAGATGTAAAGAAGAAAGCAAAAGAACAGGGGAATTGTATTTCGAGGAAACAGCTGGAAGAGGCCTTTGCGGAATTAGGGCTGGAAACAGACCAGTTAGCTTTGGTTGAGGATTACCTGGAAAAACATAAAATAGGGATTGGTGAACCGGTAAAACCGGAGGATTACCTTACAGGGGAGGAAATCCGTTACCTGGATAACTATCTGGAGGAAATTAAGGGATTGGAGGAAGTGACGGAAGGGGAGCGGGAAGCTATTACCCTTTCGGCCATGGCCGGGGATAAGCAGGCACAGGCAAGGCTGGCGGAGATTTATTTGCCGGAAGTAGTACAAATTGCCAAGCTGTATGGCGGCCAGGGCGTTTATCTGGAGGATTTAATTGGGGAAGGCAATGTAGCGGTGGCAGCAGGGGTTACCATGCTAGGCTGCCTGGAACATCCGGAGGAAGCCAGGGGGATGTTGGGGAAAATGATTATGGACGCCATGGAGGAGCATATAAGCGACAGCCTGGCGGAAGCCGGCTCCAACCAGAAAATAGCGGATAAGGTGAACCAGGTGGCCGAACAGGCAAAGGAACTGGCCCAGCTTTTGCAAAGGAAAGTTACAGCCAGGGAACTGGCCCAGGAAACGGAACTGACAGAGGAACATATTTTAGAAGCAATCCGTATGAGCGGCAACCGGATTGAGGATATCGCAGGAGGGGATGCGTGATTTGGGCGGGTAATGTGTGAAACAGGTAAAGTTTACCCGATGCAATTGCCTAAAGGGTTATGCATTTTGAAAGCTATTTGGTTTTAGCTGGAAAATTGGAAAGTTTCAATTACTAGGTTTGTGTCCACGCTGCATTCATAAACTTGGTATGTTTTCAAATGCAGCGCAGAAATGAGGAAAAGATGGAAGAACACGGGTTGCAGGATAGGGATTTTAAATATGTATTGCAGGATACTGGCGCCATTTATCTTGGCGCCAGATACAGTTATGGGGAATTATTGGAGGACGATATGATGGCCTTTAAACTGAAAACGATTATTTCCCAGTATATTTTGAAAGATGTGGATGCCTCCGCCACGTTGGAGAGCCATTTTTATTATATGACGCCGGAGTCTTTTTCCTATCAGACCTTCCGGGAACTAAAAGTGAAAATAAAGGTAAGCCTTCCGGAGGAAAAAAGAAGCCTGACGGGGAAGGTAAAACATGTGTATAAGGATAAAATATATACGCTGAAGGAACTGGCAGAGCTGAATCTGGCAAGGAAAAAGCAGTTGGGGCTGATAATCCGGGAGATTTCTGTCTCAAAGCTGGGGTTGATGAGTTTTACGGTGTGAGGGCCGGCGGGAAAATCTTTATGCTATAGCCCATTTCAGCATATTTGCCAATATCTTGGCCTATCCGCCCGGTGTGCATACTTTTTCTTTCTTTGCTAAAAATACTATAATGTGATATAATGAATTGCGCTGATGCGCA